>CAZHIK010000091.1:0-14927 GCA_964532635.1 uncultured Enterobacterales bacterium | reverse complement strand
GACCCAGCCCCGCTGCTTCTTCTGCCCCGAGCGAGTGGAGGCCAGCACGCCGCGCTTCCCAGAGGCCCTGGTGCCTGGCGGTGCCCTGCGGCGGGGCGAGTGCTTTCTGTTCCCAAATCTCTTTCCCATCGCGCCGGTGCACGCCGTAGTGGCCTTGGGCCACGCGCACTTCCGCACCCTGGACGCCTTCGAGCCCGCGCTGCTGGCCGACGGCCTGGGGGTGGCGGTGGAGTTCGTGCGCACCTACCAGCGCAACGATCCGCCGGCGCGCTGGTTCACCATCAGCGGTAACTACCTCTTCCCCGCCGGCGCTTCGCTGGTACACCCCCACATCCAGATCCTCGGTGGTCGGCACCCTGTCACGGCCGTGGAGCGGACTCTCTCTGCCGCCGAGCGCTGGCGTGTCGAGCACGGCGGCGATCACTTCGAGGAGCTGCTCGCCTACGAGGAGCGAGAGGGAGAGCGCTGGATCGGTCGCACCGGCCCCGCCTGCTGGCTGGCTCCCTTCGCGCCCACCGGCACCAACGAGGTGTTGGCTTTGTTGCCGGGACACCGCGCCCTGGCCAGCCTCGACGAAGCAGCGGTCCAGGGGCTCGCTGCGGGTCTGTCCGCGGTGCTGGCGGGCTACCACCGCATGGGCTTCTCCACCTTCAACTTCAGCCTCCAGGGCGGGGCCTGCGACGACGCCGAGGCAGCGGTACCCCTGCACCTGAGGGTGATCTGTCGCCAGAACGTCGCCCCCACCTACCGCGCCGATGGCTACTTCCTGCAGCGGCTGCTGGGTGAAGAGCTGATGCTCACCACGCCTGAGGATCACGCCGCGACCATGCGGGAGGGCTGGCCGGGCTAGCTCTTCCGGGTGGGGCGGGCGTGGCGCTCTGGGCAGAAGTGTCGCGGCAAACGGGTCGCAGTGGGGGCCTCTCGAGGCCCTGAACAGGGCTACATCCCAGGCCGGCGTTGGCACGATTCTTGCATTTCCAAGGGGGCAACCCGTGCTGAGGAGTGCGACATGGGTCGGTCGAAGAAGCTGCTGCCGATGGTGGTGTTGAGCGCGAGCGTGGGGCTGGTGGTGGCCCCGGTCGCTTACGCCGATGAGTGTGATCCCTGGGCCAACACGGCGGTCGACGACCTCGATCGCATCGTCGACTTCGAGGATCCCTTCGCACCCATGGATGATGTGCGACCGGTCTCGGCGCTCACCCCCGAGGAACAGCACCGCCTGCTTCAGCTCCGCGTGGAGCTCGAAAAGACCAACGCGCTGATCAGGGCGCTGCAGAACGCTGGCAGAGGGGAGGTCAGCTCCACGTTGGAGGACGAGTTCACCCGCTCGCGGGTGATCCGAGAGCTGTTGCACGAAGCCCGCGAGGAGAGCGAGCGGCTGAGCGAGCAGACCCCGGGCAACACCGCGGTCGAAGTGGGCAAGTACTTCATCTCGCCCAACCTGGTGGAGATCCCAGACGAGTACTCGATGGCCATCGGCGTCCTCGACCTCATCGGCGGCCAGGCCGGTGCACCGCCAGTGACCCTCGAGGGGGCGGCGATAGAGATCCTCACCACCAAGACCCTGGGCTCGGGGATTCCCGGTGCGCTGAATCCCTACGGGCTGGCCATCTTCACCGGCACGCAGACCTGGGATGGCGCCAAGAAGATCGCCGCCGCAATGCGCGCTGCGGCGTTGTCGGATCTGTACCAGTACACCGCGACCGTGGTGCTCGAGGGCAAGACCGACAGCGTCAACGGCACGGGGCTCGAGACCTTGCTGAAGGAACCGGCGGGCAGGGCTTTCCTCCGCACCGCGACGGGGAGCACACCCCCGGAGCCGGTGCAGCGGGGCTGGGGGATCTTCGACTACATGCTCGAGGATCACTTCGACGAGGAGGAGATCCAGGGCTGGCTGGAAGACAACGCGTTGCAGATCTACACCTACATCAACATGTACCGGGAGGCGGGCGGGCACTACCCGCTGGCATTCGTCCTCAACTTCGTGGATCGGGGCTTTCTGGACGACGCCTACCACCCCGATCACTGGCGGCAGAACGTGACGCCCCACCACGAGCGCTCTCGTCGGCAGCTCCGGACGCAGATCGAGCAACTGGAGCGGAAGGCCCGGAACGGCAGCTGAACCGGGGTGGGCCCATGCTACCGTGGGACCGGATCCAAGCTCGAGGTGTCGTTTGAACCGTTCCCTGTTCCTCCTCTTCGTCCTCTCGGCCTGCCGCACCGACATCGAGGACAGCTCGAAGCAGCAGATCGACACCGCGCCGCCCTACGTGGACGCGGACGGCGACGGCTACTCTGTGGACGAAGGCGACTGCGACGACCACGACGCCTCCATCTCCCCCGGCGCCGAGGAGAGCTGCGACGACTTGGACAACGACTGCGACGGCGAGGTGGACGAGGGCGTACAGCTGACCTCCTACGCCGACGCCGACGCCGACGGCTACGGCGATCCCCTCGACAGCACCGAGGCCTGCGAGATCCCCTCGGGCAACGTCGAGGACGCCAGCGACTGCGACGACTCCGATCCCGAGATCCACCCGGAGGCCCCCGAGCGCTGCAATGGGGTGGACGATGACTGCGACGACAGCATCGACGAGGACGTGCAGGAGCTGTGGTACCAGGACCGCGATGGCGATGGCTGGGGTGATGACGCTCTCACCACCGAGGAGTGTGATCCTGGCTCGGGCTGGGTGGCCGACGCCGGCGACTGCGACGATCTCGATCCATCCAGCTACCCGGGGGCGGACGAGACCTGCGATCTGGCGGACAACGACTGCGACGGCGAGGTGGACGAGGATGTGACCAGCACCTGGTACGCCGACGCCGACGGGGACGGCTGGGGCGACGCCTCGGTGACTGTCGAGGCCTGCTCCGCACCCAGCGGGTACACCTCCTTGTCGGGGGACTGCGACGACTCCGACAGCGCCGTCAGCCCTCTGGCCTCCGAGCTGTGCAACGGGGTGGACGACGACTGCGACGGCAGCATCGACGAGGACGACGCGGTGGATGCCTCGACCTGGTACGCGGACAGCGACGGGGACGGCTACGGCGATGCTTCGAGCAGCGCGACGGCCTGCTCGGCTCCATCGAGTCACGTGGCGGACGACAGCGACTGCGACGACGGCGCCGCTGGGATCAACCCCGCAGCGAGCGAGATCTGCGACGGCATCGACAACGACTGCGACGGCGTGGTCGACCCCGACACCTCCACGGATGCATCCAGCTGGTACCTGGACGGTGACGGGGACGGCTACGGCAACGCCCTCGCTGTCAGCGCCACCTGCACCCAGCCCACGGGGTACGTCTCCGACGCCACCGATTGCGACGACGTGGATCCCTACAGCAACCCAGGCGCGACCGAGACCTGCGATCTGGCGGACAACGACTGCGATGGCGTGGTCGACGAGGAGGTGACCAGCACCTGGTACGCGGACAGCGACGGGGATGGCTGGGGCGACGCCTCGGTGACCACCGAGGCCTGCTCCGCGCCCAGCGGGTATACGTCCCTGTCGGGGGACTGCGACGACTCCGACAGCGCCATCAGCCCCTTGGCATCCGAGCTGTGCAACGGCGTGGATGACGACTGCGACGGCAGCGTCGACGAGGACAGCGCGTTGGATGCCTCGACCTGGTACGCGGACGTCGACGGTGACGGCTACGGCGATCCCTCGAGCAGCGCGGCGGCTTGCGCGGCTCCCTCGGGTCACGTGGCGGACGACGCTGACTGCGACGACGGCGACGCGGCGGTCAACCCGGCCGCCAGCGAGATCTGCGACGGCATCGACAACGACTGCGATGGGGTGGTGGACCCCGACACATCCGCGGACGCTGACACCTGGTACCTGGACGGTGACGGGGACGGCTACGGCAACGCCCTGGCCAGCACCACCGCCTGTAGCCAGCCCTCCGGTCATGTGTCCGACGCCACCGACTGCGACGACGCGGACGCCGCCACCAACCCCGCCGCCACAGAGATCTGTGACGGCGACGACGACGACTGCGACGGGGATGTGGACGAAGGCCTGGCGACGACCTGGTACCTGGACTGGGACATGGACGGCTACGGCGACGACACACGCAGTGTCGAGGACTGCGCGGCGCCCTCGAGCGACTACGTGGCGGTCGGGGGAGACTGCGACGACAGCAGCGCGGACTACCATCCTGGAGCGACGGAGGGCTGCGACGGCGAGGACTACGACTGCGACGGTGCGGTGGACAGCGACGCGGACGGGGATGGCTACGCCGATGCATCATGCGGCGGGGATGACTGCGACGACGGCGACGCCAGCCTGTACCCGGAGGCCAGCGGAGGCTGTGCCGTGGGGACCTCCTGTCTGGACATCCAGGACCAGGGCCGCAGCAGCGGCGACGGCACCTACACCATCGACGTCGATGGCTTCGAGACCGGCGAGGATCCCTTCGACGTGTACTGCGACATGACCACCGACAGCGGCGGCTGGACCCTGGTGGCCAGCTTCAACAACGACGACGGCGCCTACCTGTGGACCCAGTACGACACCGACACCAGCTACCTGTCCAACTGGACCGACGAGAGCGTCTTCGGCAGCCTCGCCGACCACACCCTGTACGACTACAAGTCCGAGGCCTTCTGGTTGGTGGACGACGCCACCGACCTGCTCGCGGTGGACTCCGGCGCCAACTGGGCTTCGTTCGACGACGCCCTGACGGGCAGCCTGCTGGACACGCTATCGGCCTACAGCAGCTGCCAGACTTCGGTTCTCAGCGGGGTCACGGTGGACTCCTCCGACGCCACCATGGCGGCCTATGGCCAGCTGGTCTACTACGGCGGCGATCCCAACAACAGCGACTACTGCGCCTTCGGCTACAGCACCTCCTACACCGACTCCTCGGTCATCGGCATGGCGGGCACCGGCTGCGGCACCGCCGGCTTCGGTCACGTAGGCTGGTGGACCGGTTCCGAGCACACCGACGACGACTTCATGTTCTGCCTCGAGGGCGGCGTGAGCCTGAACACGGCCTACTCCTGCGGGGAGTGGCACGGTGTGGAGATGGTGGGTTGGTTCGACGAGGAGCAGTGCGACTACGCGCTGCTGTACGTGAGGTAGGAGGACGCCATGCTCGCGCTCTTGCTCGTCTCAGCGGCGCTGGCCGACTCGATGGAGCCCCCTCAACCCGGACCCGTGGGTGTGCTCCAGGCCACCCCCGGCCTGCTCCTTGCTTCTCTCCGGCTGTCCTGGCCCTTCCGACACCGACGGGCCGCCATCAGTCCAGATCATCGCCCCCGATGATCCCGCGCTGCGCTACGTCGGTCGGCGGAGCTTCGCTGACCCGGGGCGCCATGGAGGCCGGCAGGCGGAGCGAGACCTACCGGGTGGTGATCGACGAGGATCACCGCGGAGCGACCGAGGTGGGGTGGTCCATGACGGACCGATTCAGCCCCCAAGCTCCTCGAGCCCGAAGCCCTGCTCGAGCCACTGGGTGGGGTCCACCGCCACGCCTCCCACCACCAGGCCCCAGTGCAGGTGGGCTCCCGTGCTCTGCCCGGTGTTCCCCAGCCGGCCCAGCTCCTGACCCGCCTCCACCAGCTCCCCCACCTGGACCGAGACGGCGTCCAGGTGGTTGTAGCTGCTGGACACCCCCTGCCCGTGGTGCACGATCACTACGTTGCCGTAGATGGCCTGCCAGCCTGCCACCAGCACCACGCCGGCCGCGGCGGACACCACCGGGGCGCCTCTCCGGTTGGCGATGTCCACGCCGGTGTGGTGGCTGCGTCGTCCGTCGCTGTAGCTGCGGTACCTGCCGAAGGGCGATGTGACCCGCCCTGGCGCTGGACGCAGCAGCGGGCCGTCCCAGCGCTGCTGGTCGTCATCGTGGGCGTAGGCTGCTTCGCGCTCAGCTCGGGCCAGGGCGATCGCCTCTTTGTCCTTGCGCTCGGCGCGCTGCCGGGAAGACAGGCGGATGAAGCCGCGGGCTGGATAGTCCACCGGCCGCAGCTCCACCTCCCCCTCGAGCGATCCCTGGTTGCCGGCGCGGTCCGCGGCCCTCACCGCCAGCTCGACGACCCCCGGCTCCTGCTGGATGGGCACCCCCAGCAGTGCTCGGTACAGTCCGTCGCCCATGGCGTACAGGGAGTGATCCCGTCCCAGGAAGCTGAGCTCGATCTCCTCCAGCTCCCCCTCCTCCACGCGGACGACCACGGGAAAGGTGCGGCCCTGCTCGCCGGGCGCTGTGGAGAGGAGCTGCAGCTTGGGGGGGGTGTTGTCCACCCGCAGCGTGGCCTCTACCCGGGCCCGGTTGCGGCGCCAGGAGGCGTCGGTCGCTTCCACGGTCAGGCTGTGGACGCCGTCGGAGAGCGCGCGGGTGTTGATGGTCCAGCGCTCACCCGACAGGCCCTCTACAGGCTCGCCGTCCACGAAGACCGCGACGGAGCGGAGGCCTGGAGAGGCGTCCTCGGCGGCCACCACGAGCTGGATCTCGCCGCGAACGGACCCCTCCTGGACTCCCACGAGCTCCAGCTGTGGAGCGGTGCGGGCGAGCCAGCCTCCCCATGGGAGCGCGAGGCTCCCTCCGAGTATGGCAACGAGCAGCGCGCCCCACAGGAGGCGCCGGACGACGTTGTGAGCGCTTCGCGGGGGTGGTGGTTCGCTGGGGGTCATGGTGTCTCGCAGATTCGCGCCGGAGCCGGCGTCAGTCGGCTTCCTTCGCCCCCTTGGTGCGCAGCCACGCTGCGGTCAGGGGCAGGCGCCACATCTCCGCGAGCTTCAGGGGCGGGGTGGTCCAGCCCAGCACGTTGTACTCGCGAGTGCCGTCGATGGGGGCCCCGGCGGCCAGCAGCGCCTTCATCGCGGGGACCCAGCGGGTCAGGACCTCGCGCTCCGGCTCGCCGTCGCGCTCGGCGGTGCAGATGACCCCCACGATGGGGCAGATGGCCTCGGGATGGCGGCTCACCTCGGCGGACAGGGCGATCACGTCTTCGATGCGGCGCAGGCCGATGGCGCCGAGGAGGTCCAGGCGGGCGCCGGCCGCCAGCAGCAGATCCGCTGTCTCGTGCTGTGGGCCCCAGACCATGCTGGCGCCCAGGAGTGGGGTCTGCCCCCGACTGAGGGGGGCGTCGGGGCGGGCGCCCGCGGCCAGCAGGGCCTTCACGCCGGGGAGCCAGCGACGCCGGACGGCGGTGTACAGGGCGCTCTCCTCGCGGAAGACGGCCTCGGGGGAGTCGTGCTCCAGGGCTGCTTCCAGGGCTTCGAGGTCCCGGAAGGCCACCGCCACGTGGACCTCGGGCAGCGGCTCGTCGCCCTGGAAGGTCTCGCCGGGGCCGCGCCAGGCACGCTCCTCGAGCAGCTGCCGCCCCTTGGCGATGTCCTGGCGCCAGGTGTCCCCCAGGTTGCGGGCCAGCACCCGCTGGACCTCCTCGGGCTGTGTGGTCGCCGCGTGGGCCAGCAGGGCATCGAAGGCTTCCTCCACAGGCTTCGCAGCGAACAGCAGGGCCTCCGCCAGCTCCGCCAGGGGAATCTCCACCCGCTGGCAGATGACGTGGTTGCTGTGGTGCACGTCGAACATCACCACGCTGTCGCCGCGGCGACCCAGGGTCATGTACGTCTCTTCCCAGGCCCACGGAAAGGCGCTCATGCCGCCCGCCAGCAGCTTGTTCAGGGCCGGCAGCCAGGTGGTGGACATGGCGATCTCGTCGATGGCGTTCTCGTTCCAATGCACCCCGTCGATGGTGATCTCGAAGCCGCCCAGCAGGCGGCAGCAGGTGGGCGTGCCGTGGGCGGTCCAGTGGGCGAGGACGGCATCGGGCTCCAGGTCCACCAGGGGCGTCCAGGTCTCCTCGCCAGTGAGGATCACGTAGCGTGCGGTGACACGGGTCACGGGCTCACCTCCACGGTCGGACGGTCCCGGTGGGGCCTCACCAACCAGCCCTATCTCGCCGCGCTCGCGCTCCCCCGTCCTGGTGCCGTGGTCATCATGTAGAATGCCGCTTCGCGCCCCCTCGCCCTCGCCCTCGATCTCGGAGAGGAGCTTGTCCGGTTGTCCTCGGCTGTTGTGGTTGGTCTGTCCGGTGGTCGCCCTGTCCTGCGCCGCGGACGGGTCGGAGCAGCCTGGCGGACCGAGCCCGACAACGAGCCGGGTGGATCATGTGGACGTGCTGGTGGTGCGATCGCTGCGGGCGTTCTCCGACGGGCGGGTGGAGCAGGCTCGGTCGGATCTCCGGGAGCGAGGTCTCACGGCCGCTGAGGTTGCCGAGCGGCTGCAGCGGACCGACTCCATCCGAGGCCAGAGCGCGGAGCCCGGGGAGGGCTCCTGCGGCTTCGACGACCCGGCCCAGCTGGAGCGCGCGTTCGGGCGCCTGGTGGAGCACGGGCGCCTGGACGACGACACGCTGCTCCTCGCGGCCTACCGCTGCTTCGTGGAGGACGAGCCCGATCAGGCCCGTGGCTTTCTCGCTGCGGTCTCCGGCGGAGAGCACGCCCCCGCCGCCGTCACCCTCGAAGCGTGGCTGGCGCTGGCGGACGACGAGCTGGAGCAGGCGGGCTCGCGCTTCGCCGAGTTGGGCCGGATCGATCCCGCTGATCCTCACGGCCGCATCGGGCAGGCCCTGGTCACCCTGGGGCGCTGGGACGACCGCACCGGCGCCGGGATCGGGGCGGGCTCGGGCCGGACCCGGGGCACGGGGATCGGGCTCGGAGCGTCGAGCGGCCTGGGGCACGGGGTCGGCCATGGCTTTCCCCTCGGCGGCATCATCGAGGCCCAGCAGCAGCTGAGCAGGGCCGCGCTGGAGCTGGGATCGCACGACCTGCGCGGCGCCACACAGGTGTCCTGGGAGGACCACCGCGTCTCGCTGGGGTACCACGCGGCCCAGCACGGCTCAGGCTGGGCCTTGGGCCTGCTGGGCCGTCACCAGGAGGCCTTGGAGCCCCTCGAGGGCTTGCTGGCGTTGGACCCGACCGACCCGGGACCGTGGCTGGCCAAGGGTGGAGCCCTGGTGTCCCTCGGGCGGCTGGCGGAAGCCGAGCGAGCCTTCGGCCACGTGCTGGAGCTGGAACCCGAGCACCCGGGCGCGCACCGCGGGCTGGCGGGCATCCACCGTCTGCGTGGTGAACTTGACGCGGCCGAGGAGCAGCTGCGCCAGGCCGCGTCGTCACCGGTCCACGGCTTCACCTGCCCCCACGAAGGCCTTGGGCTGCTGACAATGCTCCCGGAGGAGCGCTGATGGGGCTCCTCCACGCGCTCTGGTTCCTGGTCCCGGCGCTGGCCCTCGCCGACTGGCACCGGGGCGAGGACGGCTCACGCTGGCACCTGGCGGCGGGTGCGGGCCTGGCGGTCGTCGCGGTGGGGTGGCTCGGCTACGCTTTCGCCCTGGCCACGGCAGGCACCTACTCCCTCCCCATCCTGCTGGCGGTCAACGCTGCGTTTCTCCCCGCGCTGGTGCTGCGACGCCGGCGGATCCTCGCTTGGCTCGTGAGCCTGCCGGGGCGTCCGAGGCCTTCCCGTGAGGACCTGGCCACCATCGCCGTCATCGCGGTGGGCGCCATCGTCGGCCTGGTGTTGTTCCAGTCCGAGACCTTCGGAAACACCTGCCTGCATCGCTCCCTGTCCACCGCCATCGACCTGCCCTACGGCGCCGATCCCGCCGGCCTTGCGCCCAGCGCGGATCCCTATGCCCTCGATCCGGACCTGCTCTCCCTCGCCGAGGACGAGCGTGAGGGGACCTACGCGCTGATCGCGCCGTTTTCTCTGCTCTGGGGCTTCTTCGGTCTGCGCCTGTTCTACGCGGTCGCCATGGCGGCCAGCGGTGTGTTCGGTGCCCTGGCGGCCCGGCACTGCATCCCGGGCAGCGCGCCCGCTCGCCTGCTCGTCACTGCGCTGTTCGTGGGCTTTCCCCTCGGAACCGACATCCTCTGCAACGACGGCAACACGGTGTCCTTCTTCGTGGCCGCAGCCCTGGCTTGTGCCCTGCTCGGCTCACCGTCGCGCGCCGGGCTGGGCGGGGCCCTCTTCGCCGTGCTCGTGGCTTGTCGCCACGCCTTCGTGGTGGGGGGCCTCGGGCCGCTGGTGCTGGCGATGGGCGGCGAGGATCGCTGGCGGTCGGGCCTGCGCTTCGCGCTGGTGGCGGGCCTGTGCGCGCTGCCGGTGGTTGTCCACCACGCGGTGGCCTTCGGACACCCTCTGGCCTTCGAGAGCTTCCAGGAGCACGGAAGCCATCTACACCAGCTCTTCGGACAGCGCTTCAGGATGGCGGGGATGCTCAACTTCCCGCTGTACCCCCAGCTGGTGCGCACTCCCTTCAACGCCCTGCCCCACATGCTGCTGCTGCCGGTGTGGCTCGCGGCTCGCATGGGCCTGGTGTTGTCGGCGCTGATGCTGCTGGGCGCCGGGGTGGGGTTGTGGCGGGCCCACTGGCGCGGGCTGGCGTGGGTGGCCTGGGCGCTGCCCTACCTGCTGATCCTGACCCTCAACGAGAACTGGATCCAGGTGGAGAAGCTGGGCATGATCGCCCCGGTGATGCCCATGCTGCTGCTGGCGGTGGGCCTTGGATTGGCCTGGCTGCTGACCCGGGCCCGGTGGCCGCTGCGGCTGGTGGCGCTGGCCGGCTGTGGTGCGCTGATCCTCGGGGCCCACCACGTCGCGCTGTCCCTGGAGGTCCGCCCGGATCCTCGCTTCGGCTTCGACTACGACTGGGTACCTGGGGAGCAGCCCGTCTACCTCGAGCTCGAGCGCGACCTGCTGCGCCTGGGGATGCTGCCTCGGCCCGAGTGGGCGCGGATGCCAGCCTCTCTGGGCACGCCGCGGGCCGCGCTGTCTGAGCTGCTCGAGCCCCGCTACCAGGAGCGTGCCCAGACCCCTCGGGAGGAGATCCTCGAGCGCGTGCTGCAGGACAGCTACCGCCTCATCCTGCAGCAGCGGGGGATCCGCTCGGACGTGGAGCCCATCCCCGACGGCCCCACCCGGAGCTTCGACATCGACCTGTCGCGGCCCTGGGTCGCTGAGCCCGGCTGGTTGACCGAGCGAGCAGCCGATGCCGCTGAGGCAGGGCTGCTGCTCGACCTGCAGCAGGCCCCTTCCGAGGGGCTGTCGCACCGACGCTTCCCCCATCCGTGGGCCGAGGAACTGCCGGCCTCCATCGACGTCTTCTACCTGCGGGGCACCGTCTGGGTGGTGCTGTACGGGACCAATCCCTACCAGCAGATCCGGTGGGGCGAGTTCGGGCCGGAGGGGGAGGAGGCCTGGGAGCTGGCGCCCGACTTCGAGATCACAGCGGAGGCTCCTCCCGACGCTCGTTTCTCCCTGGTCGCCCCGCGGGATGCGGAGCTGGTGGTCGTGGAGCTGCTCTCTCTCGAGCCAGGGCGCATGTACGTCTGGCGGCTGGCGGGGGGAGCCCCCGTACAGAGCCTTCGAGGCCCCATCCACCTGCGCAGCAACTGAGGCCCCGCGGCCGACGCCGGGCACCCTCTCTCACCGCCGGCTCGCGCGGATCGGGGTAGGCTCACTCCATGCCCGGCCAGACCACCAAGCGCATCACCATCAACGCGTGGCGCATCGGCACCCTCGCGCTGCTGAACAGCACCATCCTGATCCACTACTACCTGTGGCACCACCTCGGCTTCCGCAAGGCGGGCCACTCCGACCCAGCCGAGTTCTTCGAGTTCCTCCGCGACGGCGTGGCCAGGCCGTTTGCGGTGATCTTCGTGTTCGTCAGCATCCTGACCGTGGTGTTGGGCCGCAGCTTCTGCGGCTGGTTCTGCCACATGGGCTCCTGGCAGGACGGAGCGCGCTGGCTCATGGACCGCAAGTGGCGCTGGCTGAAGCCGGTGCACTCGAGCGTGACCATCATCCTGCCGGCCCTGTGCCTGGCGCTGCCGTTGGTGGGTGCGGTGGTGTACTGGACCCAGCACGGCTTCCCCGCCGGCGTGCGCTTCGAGCGCTCCACCTTGCCGGTGCTCGACGTGGGCGCGGACTGGTACACCTTCGGCGTGATCTTCCTGCTGGTGGCGGTCAACCAGGCCTTCTTCGGCTCCCGGGCCATCTGCCGCTTCTTCTGTCCCCTGGGGCAGTGGCTCAAGATGTTCGACGCCTTCTCCAAGATGCGCATCCGTCGCACCAAGGACCTCCGCTGCTCGGAGGACTGCCTGCAGTGCAACCGCCACTGCCGCATGGGCATCGACGTCAACTTCCAGGTCGCCCGCTACGGCAAGGTCGAGGATCTGCAGTGCGTCAAATGCGGCATGTGCACCACGGTGTGCTCCCACAGCAAGCTGAAGCTCTCCCGGAGCGATGGCGAGCAGGCTCCGGCCCTGTTCCCGGCCCACGCGCCCAACCCTCAACGCTGGATGCGGCGGCCCTACGAGTGGATCGTCCTGGTCGGCTGCGTGCTCATCATCGCCAGCTCGTTCTCCTACCTGATCATCCACTGGGACCAGTCCATGGAGCGCTTCTGCCTGCTCATGGTCGCCACCTTCGTGCTCGCCCTGCTGGTGAGGCTGGTGGTGGGCAAGGCGGCCAGCTTCACGACGGTGAGGACTCGGGAGACCGGACGTGTGAACGGCTGAGTCGAGCACATGATGCCGCGCTGGGCTCGGGCCGACGCCGCTGGTACCCTGACTCCATGAAGCAGCAAGAGCCCCCCTCCAGCCATCCCGCGCCCGCCTCCGCCTCGCCATCGGGCCACGCCGCCCCCCTGGACTACCACCGGCGCCTGTTGGACGACCCCGTCCGCATGGACGCCTACGAGCGGGCCCTGCGCCACCTCGTGCGGCACGGGGACGTCGTGCTCGACCTGGGCGCCGGCACGGGGATCCTCTCCATCCTCGCCGCCCGGCGCGGCGCGCGGGTACACGCTGTCGAGTCCATGCCCGTGGCCGACCTGGCGCGAGAGCTGATCCACGCCAACGGCGTGCAGGACCGGGTGCAGGTACACCAGGCCGACGCGCGCAGCCTCGAGCCCGTCGAGCCCGTGGACCTCCTCGTGACCGACTGCATGGGTCGGTTCCTGGTGGACGACGCGATGCTGCCCGCCATGCGGGGGGCGCGGCGCTGGCTGCGCCCTGGGGCACGCTGCTGTCCCGACCGCATCGATCTGCAGCTCGCCCCCGTGGGCGACGTGAGCCTGCGGGCGGTGGACCGCTTCATCCAGCCCGCCTTCGGCCTCGACCTGAGCCCCGGGACCCGGTACGCCCTCAACTACTGCTACCACGCGCAGCTCGGTCCCCAGGCGCAGATGGCGCCGGCGCAGCGCTACCACCGGTGGGATGTCGCCCAGGAGGCCCCGCCCTTCGACGCGCAGCTCGTCTGGCGCCTGCGACGCGGAGGCCGGCTGCAGGGCCTGGCCGGCTGGTTCGACGCTCGGCTCGCGCCCGGGGTCCAGCTGTCCACAGGGCCCGGCATCGAGACTCACTGGGGCCAGTACCTGTTCCCCTTGCCTCCCACGCCTGCACAGCGGGGCGATGAGCTGCAGGCCCGCCTCTGGCTGGACCCGCCCGAAGGCGACGCCGCGACCTGGCGCTGGGAGGTCCGCCTGCGCCGAGGCGAGCAGTCGCTGCTGAGCGCATCCCTCGAGTCGGATCAGCGGCTGGGAGAGCGGCCCTGGCCCGAGAGGGACGCTTCATGACCGACGCCCCGAAGCCAGAGCACATCCTCGCCAACGAGCGGGGGAACCTGGCGTTCGCGTACGGCTGGATGGAGGAGGCCACCGAGGCGTTCGAGGCCGCGGTCGCGGCGTGGGAGCGGCTGGGCCGCCCGTGGACGGAGGAGGCGGCCTCGGTGTCCTCGTCCCTGTACGGCAACCTGGGGCTGGCCTACCTTCACCAGGGCAGGGCTTTCGCTGCGGTGAGCGCCTTCCTGCGCGCGCTCGACGGCACGCCCGGCCCGAACGACCAGTGGCTGCGCTTTCTGGTCAACGCCCTGGTGAGCTGCGGCCGATTGCAGGACGCAGCCCGACACCTGGCCGACTACGAGGAGCACTTCGGGACGCATCCGGATGGCTGGACGCAGGACCGACTGGACACGTTGGCGGCCACGCAGCGCGAGCATCGCGCTCGCTACGGCGTGTGCTGACCCCTTCCGTTTCCTTTCGGGTGAAAGAACCCAGCCGGGGATAGGACTAGCAGCCCGCGAGCTGTACAACGGGGTCCCGCGTGTACAGGCAGTCCGCCCTCAGTGGCCGTACGAATTCGAGGGCCGCGTAGTGCGTAGCGTTTCTGGTCGTCGTGGCCGCCGTTGGCAGCGCCGAGCGGTTCGAGGCGTAGCTCCCACTGCCGCTTCGACGGCGGTTCGGGAACAAGGCGGTGGTGGTCACAATCGTCACAGGCCAGCCAGGCGAAGCCTTCTCTTGGATCGCCGCACGTGAGGAAGCGCTCGACCGTGCGCTCCAAGTGACGAGGGATAAAGCGGCCTGCATCTTCGGCGGCCTCGACCAGCGCGGGCAGTTCCTCCCGGGCGACGCGCTGCAGGAGCCCGACGGTGGTGCGCTGGTAGTCGACGGTCGTGGCCATGGCCACGGGTGACAGCACGCTCCGTGCCAGAATCAGGATTGCATACAAAGCCCACTTTCGCGATCCTGAGCGTCGAGGTGTCGAACGGATCGTCGAACTTTCGACGATCTGTTGGTCATCAGGGTACTGCGGCGCGCGCCCATTCCCTCGACTTCCCAGGCTGGCGCCCGCTGGAATACTCGGCGATATTCCATGGAATAGAGCGAGTACTCCTGTCTGGTCAGCGTTCGCCCGCCAGCGCTCGCTGCAGCGACGGTCCCAGCGGCTTCGTGCCCTTTCGCTCGGCCTTGGAGATGGTGCCCTCGGCAACCCCCAGGCACAGGGCTGCGGACTGCTGGTTGAGGCCGTGGTGCTTCCGCCATGCCGCGAGGTCCGCACCCGTCAGGGCGGGCTGCTCGGATATTCGCTCGGGGTCGGGCATTGCTCGCCCGTCTACCAAGCCCCGTACGGCCC
>CAZHIK010000090.1:0-14934 GCA_964532635.1 uncultured Enterobacterales bacterium | reverse complement strand
ACCGTGTGCTCCGCTCCATCGGGCGGGGTGGGATGGGCGAGGTGTTCCTGGCGCGGGATCTGGCCCTGGGCCGGCGCGTGGCCCTCAAGGTGCTGCACGCTGACGCCATGGGCTCCCCCGAGTCGGTGGAGCGCTTCCTGGCGGAGGCCCGCACCACCGCGCGCTTCTCCCACCCCCACATCGTCACGGTCTTCGGGGCCGGGATGCACTGGGGCAGCCCCTTCGTGGTGCTCGAGTACCTCGAGGGCGAGACCCTGCGGCAGCGCCTCGACCAGGGCTCCCTGGGGGTCCGTGAGGCCATCCGCCTCGGGCGTGCGGTGGCTGATGCCCTGGGTGAGCTGCATCGCCACGGCATCCTCCACCGCGACCTGAAGCCCGAGAACGTGGTCATCCCCGCCGATGGTCGGGTGAGGGTGCTCGACTTCGGCCTGGCCCAGCCCGTCGACGCCGCGGGCCTCACCGGCCACCCCGACGACGATGACGATGACGACTTCGATCTCGCGGGTACCCCGCCCTACATGGCCCCCGAGCTCTGGCTGGGTCGCCCGCCGCGGCCGGCCAGTGATGTGTGGGCGCTGGGGGTGCTGCTGTACGAGCTGCTCGAGGGCCACCAGCCCTACCACGGCACCCCCGACCGCGAGCTCATCCAGGTCCAGGCGTCCCCCGAGCCCGTCCCCCCGCTCACCCGGGTGGTGCCAGCCCCCCTGGCCAGCCTGGTCCACAGCTGCCTGGCCAAGCGTGCTCAGGGCCGGCCCTCGGTAGAGCGTGTGGTGGCGCTGCTCGACCAGCTCATCGAGGGCCAGACCACCCGTAGGGAGTCCCGGGCTCCTTTCCGGGGCCTGCTGCCGTGGAGCGAGCGGGACGCCGACCGCTTCTACGGTCGTGAGCCCGAGGTGATCGAGGCGGTGGAGCGGCTGCGGCAGCAGCCAGCGCTGGCCCTGGTGGGCCCCTCCGGGGCTGGCAAGAGCTCCGTGGAGGGGGCGGGCCTGGACCCGGGGGGGCGGGGACAATCGAACCTGGTGCTGCTGGACATGCGCCCCGGGCGGGATCCGCTGCGAGCCCTGGCGCGGGCGGTGGCCGCCGAGGCGCCCCCAGGGCTGCCGGGCGAGGCCATCAGCGCCGAGCACGCCACCGCTCTGCTCGAGGCGGAGCTGCTCGAAGCGCCCACTCGGCTGGGGCTGTACCTCAGCGCCCTGGCCCGGGATCGTGCCAGCCGTGTGGTGCTGTTCGTGGATCAGCTCGAAGAGCTGGTCACCCTCTGTCCGTCCCGCGAGGTTCGCTCCGCCTTCATGGCCGCGGTGGGGCTCGCCGCCGACGACGAGGACAGCCCCGTGCGGGTCCTGCTGGCTTTGCGAGACGACTTCCTGGGCCTGCTGGCCGAGGGAGGAGAAGCCCGCGCGGTGCTCGAGCGGGTCAGCGTGCTGGGCAGCCCTGGGCCGGCGGCCCTCGAGGAGATCCTCTCCCGCCCCGTCCAGGCCGTGGGCTACGCCTGGGACCGGCCGGAGCTGGTGGTCCGCATGGTGGCCGAGGTCGAGGGTGAGCCCGCGGCGCTGCCCCTGCTCCAGGTCGCCGGGCGCATGCTCTGGGAGCGGCGGGACACCCAGCGCCGCCTGCTTCTGCAGTCCTCCTACGACGCCATGGGCGGCATCGGAGGTGCCCTGGCCCTACACGCCGACGGCGTCCTCGCCGGGATGTCCCCCGCTCAGCTGGCCCTGTGTCGCTCGGTGCTGCTGCGGCTGGTCACCCCTGAGCGCCTGGGCCTGCCCGGCCATCGCCAGGTGGTCACCCGTGGTGATCTGCTGGCGGCCCTGGGACCCGACGCCTCTGTGGTCCTGGATCGCCTGGTGGAAGGTCGCCTGGTGGTGGTGCGCCAGGCCCGCGAGGTCGAGGGCGGCAGCGCCAGCCCCGACGACGCCGAGCTGGAGCTGGTGCACGAGTCCCTGATCACCGCCTGGAGCCGGCTCGCTCGTTGGATCGAAGAGGGCCACGAGCAGTTGGCGTTCCTGGCGGAGGTGGGCCAGGCCGCCGAGCTGTGGAACCGCCGTGGCCGGCACCAGGAAGAACTCTGGCGCGGTGCTGCATTGCACGACGCCCTCGAGCGCGCGGAGCGCCTGGAGTCGGTGCCGGAGGCCGTGCGGGTCTTCCTGGCCGCGGGTCACGCTCGGGAGCGTCGACGCCAGCTGCAGTACCGGGTGGTGGTTCTGGCCGGCTTCATCGTCACCCTGGCTGTGGCTGCGTTCACCGCCCTGCAGGCCCGCGAGGCCAACCTGCAGGGGCGCGAGGCCGCGGTGCAGCGCGACGTGGCCCAGGCCCGCCAGGCCGAGGTCCAGCGCGAAAGCGCAGAGGCTGCCTGGCTCGCGGGGGATCACATCGAGGCCCGGGCCCGTGTGCGCGACGCCCTCGAGCTGCAGGACTCCCCTGCGGCGCGGGCCCTGTGGTGGCGCCTCGAGCGCGCGCCTCGTCGCTGGCGGTTGCGCGCTCCGTCCCGGGTGCTCGGTGTTGCCTTCAGCCCCGATGGCTGCACCGTGGCGGCGGGCCTGTCAGACACCGGCATCCTGTTGGTGGACGTGGCCAGCGGGCAGCGCACCCGGCTGGAGCTACACATCGACAAGGTGGCGGCCCTGGCCTGGTCTCCCGATGGCTCCATGCTGGCCTCGGGCAGCCTCGACGGCACTCTGCTGCTCTGGGACGCGGACCGTGGACGCGCGGCCGGCCTCGGGGAGCACGACGCGGCCATCCGCAGCCTGGCCTTCAGCCCCGACGGTGGGTTGCTTGTCAGCGCCGATGCGCGGGGCGAGATCGCCCTGTGGGATCCCCTGGATGGCGAGCACCTCGGGGCCTGGATCGCCCACGACGCCCGGGTCACCGACCTGGCGTTCAGTCCCGATGGCCTGCGCCTGGTCACGGCGGGCAAGGACGGCCTGCTGCGGGCCTGGAGTATGCCCGATGGACAGCTCATCGGGCAGGTGGGAGACCACGAGTCCAGTGAGTTCGAGGGAGGTGTGGCCTTCCACCCCAGTGGAGACCTACTGGCCGACGCAGGGCCTGGCCACAGCGTGCGGCTGATCGATGCCCACAGCCTGGTGCCGCTCCGCGAGCTGCCCGGCCACGCTGCGGCCATCACCGCGGTGCGCTTCGATCCTTCCGGTCGGCTGCTGGCCACCGCCAGCCAGGACGAGACCATCCGGCTGTGGGAGCTCGAGTCCGGCGGCCGCAGCCACGTGCTCAGCGGCCACGACAACTGGGTCAACGATCTGGCCTTCGGCCCGCAGGGCCACGCCCTGGTCTCTGGTGGGCGCGACCAGGAGCTGCGCCTGTGGAACCTCGAGCACCTCGAGATGCTCTCCGGGGCCGTGGGGCATCAGGCCGACGTGCTGGCCCTGGCCTTCACTCAGGCTGGCGACACCCTCGTGACCGGGGACACCCAGGGCGTGGTGCACTCCTGGGACGCCCGCACCGGTGAGCCCCGCTCGCGCCTGGCCGCCCCCGTGCCCGAGATCATGACCCTGGCGGCCTCGAGCGACGGCGCCACCCTGGCCCTGAGCGGCAACGACGGCAGCATCTGGCTGCTCGACGCATCCTCGGGGCGGGTGATCCGCCTGCTCCAGGCTGGCGACACCTCGGTCCTGGCCCTGCGCTTCGAGGACGACGACACGGTGCTGCGCAGCCTCGACGCCGAGGGGGGCATGCACGCCTGGCGTGTCGACAGCGGTGCCACGATCCGCAGCACCGCCGCCCATGCCCCTGTCGCGCTGCAGGGCCGCTTCGGCCTCGACGGAGCCCTGGCCGTGGCTGCTGGCAGCGACGGCCCTGTGAGGGTCTGGGACGCCCGCAGCGGAGCCCTGAAGGTGGAGCTGCCGGGTCACCAGGGCCGGGCTGTGGATGCCGCCTTGAGCCCAGACGGGCGCCGCGTGGCCTCCGTCGGCGCCGATGGCCGGCTGCGGCTGTGGAACCTCCGCTCCCGCACCGGGCGGGTGCTGGCCCGCTTCGAGGCCGACACCTTCTCGGTCTCCTTCACCCCCGACGGCCGCCAGCTGGGGGTCACCTGCGCCGACGGGTCCGTCTGGCTCGTGGACTTCGAGGGTCGGCGGACCCTGCTGGGGCGCCACCGCGTGGCAGCCAACGCCATCCGCTTCGAGCCCAGTGGCCAGCGGGCCGCCACCACCGCTGAAGACGGCACCGTGCAGGTCTGGGACATCGGCGCGGCGCGCCCCGGTCGCTGGTCGGCGCTGCTGGCCCACCAGCCCGCGGCCCTGCTCCGAGATGCGGGCTGGCTGCCCCTCGAGCCCGACATCGGCCCGGTGCTGGACTGGCCCCCCCAGCTGCTGGCGGGCGAGGCCTGGCTGGCCACTCAGTCTCCCTCCGGTGGGGCGCTGTGCCTGCAGACCTGGGACGGTCGGGTGCAGCGCTGGGATCTCGCGGGTGGAGAGCTCCTGGGCGAGCTCGAGGAGCCCCGTGCGGCGCAACTGGTGGCCCTTGATCGTGGCTGCGCACTCCGCAGCCAGGGTGGTGAGGTGCTGTGGCTGGGCGACGACGGCGAGCGCCACGTGGTGCGCAGTGACGCCTCCGCCATCGGCCACGGCGACGGTGAGCTGCTGGTCGCGGCCGGTGGCGCGGTGCGGGCCTTCTCGGTGCCGGCTCTCGAGGCCGCCTGGCTGCTGCCGCTGGTTGACGACGTGGTGGCCCTCGCCGAGCGGGGCCAGGTCCTCTACCTGGGCCTCGAGTCGGGGGGCGTGATGCTGCTGCCGCGCACCTCGAGCCGGCCGGTGGGCATGGAGCTCGAGGACGTGCCCAGCTACCCCGTCACCGCTTTGCTGCCGGTCTCCGACGAGCTGCTGCTGGCGGGCTTCGGAGACGGCACCGTCGGGCTGTGGTCCGCGGAGCGTGGCTCGGTGCTGGTAGACGCCCAGCTGTACGGCCCGGTGGTCCACCTGGCCGTCCGGGACTCCACCATCATGGCGGCCACCGAGATGGGCGACCACCTGGCCTGGGAACTTTCTGTGCTCGACGAGCCCTACTGCGACCTGATGGAGCGCATCTGGGACGCGGTCCCCGTGGTCTGGAGGCAGCAAGGCTTGAGGCTCGAGGGGGCCCCGGCTGGGCATAGCTGCAGGTAGTGCGGGAGGGGGTGAACCCCTCCCCTACATCGGCTGCAGGCTGTCGCAGTCCAGGTTGGAGAACATCACGCCAGCTTCGGCCGCCCAGCTCGAGCCTGCGGTGATACCTTGCCACTTCGACTGGGGGAAGTCGCAGCTGTGGGTGTCCCCTTCGTCGTCTTGGTAGCTGACGGTGTAGCTCTCGCGTTTCGTGCCTTGGCGCTCCGCACCCAGGCCCGAGCCGGAGCGCAGGCTGCCAACGTCGGGCCAGGCGGGCGTGTCCGAGACGCTCGAGCCGCCGGACTTCGCGGTGCGCGCGGTCTTCCACTTGTCCACCTTGTAGGAGCACTTGTCGTCGTAGATGGGCTCCT
The DNA here is from genome assembly GCA_964532635.1 of uncultured Enterobacterales bacterium. Classification (GTDB taxonomy): domain Bacteria; phylum Myxococcota_A; class UBA796; order UBA796; family JAFGLY01; genus CALDOK01. The sequence goes on along the minus strand of CAZHIK010000090.1, from coordinate 9,467 downwards.
CGCGGTACTTCGTGGTGCACTCCTCGACCTTCTCGAACGAGCCATCGCCCTGGTCCACGTTCCTGGTGGTGCAGTCTTCTCCGTCCGGCACCCTCTTGTGGTCCCGTACCTCGCGGCTGCGGCTGACCTGGTAGGCCTCGAAGGGCATCGAGTCGCACCAGTCGGACTCACGGACCGCCTGGAACTTCTCGATCTCGATGCTGCGCTCCCAGCTGTGGCCCGTGACGGTGAGCGCCACGTCCTTCTTCCAGAAGATGGCCACCGCGGCGAAGGCGATGAGCACCAACAGCAGGCCGCCGCAGCCAAGGATGAAGCAGCCCTTCTTGCTCTTCTTGGGTGGCTTCGGAGGCGGCGCGGGGGCGCGGTCGCGCTTCAGGCCCACGTCCTTGGCGTCCCCCTCGCGGGGTGAGCCGCAGGAGGCGCAGAACTTCGCTGCGGCGGAGTTGGGGGTGTCGCAGGCCGGGCACTGCCAGTCCACACCGTGGTAGACGTGGTCCTTGACCGCGATCTCCTCGCCCTCGGGGGGGAAGTAGCGCTTGTCGGCATCCTGGGGGAAGCTGCAGTTCGGGCAGTAGCGGTGGTCCAGGCCCAGCAGCTTGGGGGTGTCGCAGCTGGGGCAGTCCCAGAGCATCTGGAAGGTGCCTCTGTCGCGGGTGCTCATCGCCGTCTCCGACCTTCGGGGAGGTCGGATCTTAGCTCAGTGGGAGCTACCAGGGCTCGACGTCCTCACCGTTCCAGGTCCTCACCAGGTGGCCGGAGGGCACGCCGAGGATGACCTCCTTGACCTTGTTCTGGTTGTAGGGCAGGGGCAGGTAGAGCGCGCCGGTGCGCCAGCCACCGATACCGCTGCCCCAGTCCAGGCCGTGGCCGTAGTTCATGCCGGCGTTCTGGCGGCCCAGGGCCTCGACGTTGCCGTCGGTGTCGATGCGGTACAGGGAGCCCGAGTAGTACTCGGGCACGTAGAGGTTGCCGCAGGCGTCGATGCCGATGCCGTCGTGCCAGCCGCCGTAGCCGGCGCCCACGTTCGAGGCGAAGTGCTGCAGCTCGCCGACGGGATTCAGATCCTCGTCGAGCTCCAGGTACCAGACGTCGCCGCGGGCCAGGGTGGCGATGTACAGCCGGGTGCTGTCCAGGCTGAAGACGATGTGGCGCGCACCCAGCTGGGGATTGCGCCGCACCAGCTCCTCCACCTCGCCCGTGTCCGGATCGACGCGGTACACGCCGGTGTTGGCGTAGTAGACCTTGTGGTCCGGGCCGACGGTCACGCCGTGGATGTCTCCCGCATTGGGCACCAGGACCTCGGTGCTGCCGTCGGGGTTGACCTTGGTGACTCCGCCGTCCCAGCTGCCGTAGACGATGCTGCCGTCGGCCATCCGGTCCATGCCCTCGCTGCTGCGTACATTGGGCACGAACAGCTGCACGGCGCCGTCGTAGGTGGCCTTCATCAGGCTGCCGGTGGTGTCCTGGCCGATGATGTTGCCCTCGAGATCGAAGACCACGTCGTGGTAGCCGCGGCCCGAGTGGGGGGAGGTCGCCTCGTGCATGGTCGGCGGCAGGTCGTCGCAGTCGTAGTCGAGCATCCCCGTGTCGTCGGTGTCGGCGTCGGTGTCTGCGTCGGCGTCGGTGTCTGCGTCGGCGTCGGTGTCGGTGTCGGTGTCGCTGTCACCATCGGCGTCGGTGTCGCCTTCACCGTCGGTGTCGCCTGGGACCTCGGGCTTCGGCGTGATGGTGGGCGGGTCGCAGCTGAGTGCCAGCATCAACGGGACCGTGGCGGCGAGAAGGAGGGGGGTCACTCGCATCGTTCGAGCTCCTCGTTGCATTCCATGCCCGGGGGGCAGTCGTCGTCGTGGGTGCAGGGCGTGTAGCCATCGACGCTGAGCGTGGGGCTCAGCTCCACCCGTGTCCAGAAGTCCAGGCAGGCGTCCTCGGCGAAGGGGGCCTGGTCGGCGGTGACCCGCGCGAAGGAGCCCTCGGGGAAGCCGGTGATGCCCAGGTTCAGGAACTGCTCGAGCAGGTCGGCCGGCACTTCGCCCTCGCCGTCGTCGGCGAAGCTGCACTCGATTAGCGCTGGGGTCACACCGTGCAGGTCGACGTTCAGGGTGATGTGCACCGTGCTGCGCACCTCGGCGCTGGGGGCGTCCCAGTCGATCACCAGCGGATCGCCCTGGACGATCTCCCACGCGGAGTCGCTCGCGGTGAACGCCTGGGGGGCCACCGCGTGGAGGGTGACGGGCTGGAAGGCACCGCCGCCGGTGTTCAGCTCGAGCAGGGCGCCGGGCTCCCACGGCGGGTTGGGCAGGGCGGTGTCGAAGTAGGTGTAGCCGGGGGCCGAGGCCTCCATGCTCACCGGCTGCACCAGACCTTCGATGGTCACCACCCCCAGATCCTGGGCCGTTGGGTAGGGGATGCACTGGCCATCGGTGTCGCAGGTCTCGTTGGCCTCGCAGGGTGGGTCGCAGAAGGGGTTGTCCCTCTGCAGCAGGGTGCACTCCCCTTCGGTGGCCTGGGGGTGGTAGACGTTCACCGGCACCACGCCATCCAGGGCGCTGCCCTGGGCGTAGGCGTAGTGGGCCGTGGAGGCCACGATGAAGCGCCCCAGCCTGGTCTCGTCGGGACAGGCCCCCTCGAGGGGTACGGTGTCCGGATCGAGGCCGGTTTCGTTGGTGTCGGGGGTGCTGTCCTCGGTGTCATCGGTGGACGGGTTGCTGTCCTCGGTCGGGCCGGGGCAGGAGGCGAGCAGCAGCACAGCGGGGAGCAAGAGAGCCTGGAGTCGGGCCATGGAGCGCCTTCGAGATCGGGTCTACCGCTCAGTGTAGCGCCAGGCTCCGCATCTGATCACCCGAACATGTCAGTTCGGCGTCGAGGGCTCCGGCTCGGTGGTCTCCACCTCGTTCATCAGCTCCTGCATCAGGTCCACGCCTCGAGGGATCTGGAGCTGGCCGGGCTGGCTGGGGGCGTCTGGGGCGTCTCCGTCTGGGGCCTCGTCGCCCTCGCCCTCCAGCTCGGCGTTCAGCTCGCCCAGCAGGTCGATGTTGCCCAGGGGCAGGGCTGGCTGGCCGGCGCTCGGCTCGACCGCGGGGTCTCCACCGAAGGCGCCACGGTTGACCTCTTGTTCCCAGATCTCTTCGATCGTGGGGCCGGTGTCGGGCTCCTCGAACTGCTGGGGCCAGGTGGTGAGCGGTGGCACGTAGGCGATGAGCAGCACACCCAGGGCCAGCACACCCAGGAAGGGCAGGGCCATGCGGTACACGGCGGTGAGCGGCTTGTCGAAGCGGAAGCTGGCCAGGAACAGGTTCATGCCCACCGGCGGGGTGAGGTAGCCCAGCTCGAGGTTGGCCAGGAACAGGATGCCCAGGTGCATCGGGTTGATGCCGAAGGCGGCGCCGATGGGGACGATCAGTGGCACCACCACCATGATGGCGCTGTAGATGTCCATCAGGCAGCCCACCACCAACAAGAACACGTTGAGCAGCAGGATGAAGGCCAGCTTGTTGGCCACATGGGCGTCGACCCAGGCCGCCAGCTGCATGGGTATCTCTGCATCCACCAGGTAGCTGGTGAAGCCCAGGGCCACACCCAGGATGATCATCACACCGCCGATGACGGTGGCGCACTCGACGAAGACCCGGGGGACGTCGCGGAAGATGTGCAGGTCGCGGTGGATCACCACCTCGATCAGGAAGGCCCAGCCCGCGGTCAACGCCGCGGCTTCGACGATGGTGAGCACGCCGCCGAAGATGCCGCCGATGACCAGCACCGGCATCACGATCTCCCACTTGGCGTCCCACAGGGTGCGGCGCATCTCGCCGAAGTCGGCCTTCTCGCGCTTGGAGCCGGCCCGCAGGCCCTGGATGAGCGACAGGCCCATCAGCAGCCCCACCAGGAGCAGCCCGGGGGCCAGGCCCGCAAGGTAGAGCTTGTCGATGGGCTCGCGGGCGGCCACACCGTAGAGGATCACCGGCAGCGAGGGCGGGAAGAGCAGGCCGATGCTGCCCGCTGCGGCCAGCAGGCCGATGGCGAAGCGCTCCTGGTACCCGGCCTTGAGCAGGATGGGCAGCAGCAGCCCACCCAGGGCGAGGATGGTGACCCCCGAGGCCCCGGTGAAGGTGGTGAAGAACGCGCAGACCAGGATGGCGGCAGCGGCGGTACCCCCTGGGATCCAACCCACCCAGGCCTTGAAGAGCCCCACCAGGCGCTTCGATGCGCCACCCTCGGCCATGAGGTAGCCGGCCAGGGTGAACATGGGCAGGGTGGGCAGCGTGGGATCGGCCACGATGCGGTAGGTCTCGGCGGGTACCGCCGAGATGGGCACCGGCATGGGGGCGCCGAAGAACAGCAGCATCGCGATGCCGCCCATGCCCGTGAACAACGGCGCGCCCAGGGCGATGGCCATCAGCAGGACGCCCGAGCCGGCCCAGACCAGCGGGGCGCGCTGGCCCGCGGGCACGAAGGCCAGCAGCATCACCAGGCCCACCGAGGTGATGGAGATCAACCGCCCCTTCCAGCCGCGGTTGCCGTGCCAGGCCAGCCGCAGGGCCATGAACACGAAGCCCAAGGGCATGATGCACTGCACCACCCACATGGGGATGCCCCCCGGCAGGGCGAGGGAGGAGTGCGACTCGGCGTGCACCAGCATCACCGAGGCGTAGGCCAGCAGTCCGGTGACCGCGGTGGCTACGGCCGAGGTGAAGCCCTCGGCCCAGAAGCGGGCGCGCTCGGTGAGCTTGAGCAGCTCTCCCGTGGACAGGGCAAGGTGCTTGCCCACCCGGGTGGCCACCAGGGCGCCCAGGAAGGCCAGCCAGAGGTTGAGGCTCTGGGTCCACAGCCCCAGGCCCGCCAGGCTCTCGCCTATCACCAGGCGCACCACGGCACCGATGACGGTGAGCACCACCATGGCCGCCAGCACGATGGTGGTGAGGCCGTGCTCGAAGCGCAGCAGCTTCTGCTGCCAGGGGGGCAGCTGCGGGGCCTTGGAGGCGAGCGCCAGGTTGTCCGTGCTCATCAGCGGTGGCCAGCGGGGAAGCGTGGCCGATTCAGTAACCCGACCGGTGGGCGATCACCGCGACCGACAGGCCTCCACCGTCTTCTGGGTGAGGTCGAAGACCTCGGGGGGAACGATCTCTTCCCGGAAGTAGGGGTAGAGGCTGACAGCTTTGTCGGTCCACTGCTTGGTGATGGCGTCGTCGGCTTCCACCACCGTGAGGCCGTATTTCTGCATGACCTTGATGGCCGCGCTGTCCTGGCGCCGGATCTCGCTCTTGAGCGAGGCGCCCACCTCTCGGGCCGCGGCCATGAAGGGCTCGTGGTACTCGGCCGGGATGGCTTCCCAGGCGTCTTCGGTGATGACGGTGGCGCCGGTGAGAGGGGCCCAGGGCACGCTGAGCATGTTGGGCGCAAGGGCGAACCACTGCATGGAGAGGGTGGCCAGGGGGGTGGAGAAGAAGCCATCGATCAGCCCCGACTGAAGCGAGGGGATGACCTCGACGGACTGGACCACCACGGGATTGAAGCCCGCCTTGCGGAAGCCGATCACGGCGGCGGGATCGCCCTCCCAGGCGAAGACCTTGTACCTGGCGGCGTCGGCCGGAGTGCGCACGGGCTCGCGGTTGAAGTAGTAGGACCAGCCGGCGTCGGACCAGGACAGCACCACGAAGCCTTTGTCCTTCAAGCGCTGCTCGAGGGTGGGGGTGATGGCCTCCATCACACAGTCCAGCTCGTCGTAGTTCTGGATGAGCATGGGGGTGTTGATCACCTGGGGGGCGGGATCGATGTCGAGCAGTCCCAGGTTGGAAAGGCCCGCCGCGTGCAGCTGGCCGATGCGCATCTTGCGCACCTGGGTGCCCTCGTTGCCCGCCACGCCACCAGCGTAGATCTTGAGCTGGACCTTGCCGCCGGAGATCTCGGACCACTTGTCGCCCATCTGGCGCAGGCCGTTGTACCAGGTGGTGCCCTCGGGGGCGAGGGTGGCGAGCTTGACGGTGATGGTCTGGGCGAAGGCCGCGGGGGCCAGGAGCAGGCCCAGGGTGAACACCAGCAGCGCACGACCGAGCAGGGCGAGGGGGCTGCAGGCGGAGGGGCGGGTCATGGAGACTCCGTGCGGATCGAGGGCGGGACGGGACTAGATGAAGAGATCGTCGATGTGGTCTAACAGGAAGCGGGCCTGCTGCTGGGCGTACTCGTTGGCCAGGCGGTCGCTGGGGCTGGCCTCGAGGTCCACCGCCAGGGCCAGCTCGAGCAGCTCCACGAAGCGCTCGCGGTCCTGGGTGTCGATGGTGGTGGCGGTGGCGAGCGACACGTAGGTGCCGGCCTTGACCCCGCCGTTGAGCTCGAGTGCGCGGTCGAAGTGCTCGACAGAGCGCTGGGCGCCGTCGGGGATGGGTAGGGAGGGCTCCACGCTGATGAGCATCTCGTGGATGGCTCCGCGATCCCAGCTCTCGTCGAGCTCGAGGCAGCGGTGCAGCAGGGCGGCGGCGATGGGCAGCTGGCCGATGAGCTCGGGGTGCTCCCGGGAATTCGAGATGGCAGCCAGCCAGGACGCGCCGAGCCAGTACATCATGGGGATGTCGTCGGTGGTGGTGGACGCCAGGGCGGACTCCGTGTCCTCGAAGATGCGCTCACTGAACCCCGGATGGGCCGCGTCCATGCCCTCGAGGCCGTAGCCCCGGGCGCGGAGAAAGAGCTTGCGGGAGCGCTCGAGCCCGGCCTGGTAGGCCGAGAAGTCGCTGTACTTGAGCTGCTCGGCGGGCCACTGCACCCAGACCATGCCGTACTGGGTGAAGCCAGACACCAGGGCCAGCTCGAGGCCGCGGTGGTCGGGCACCTCGTCGTGGAGTGACTCCATGGTCTTGAGCGCGAACGGGATCGCATCGCCCACCAGCGCGAGGTCTTCATCCTGGGAGAAGCTGCCCGAGGTGGACGAAGACAGGGCGTCGGCCAAGGAGTTCATGGCGATCTTCTTGACGCAGCCGGTGCCGAGGGTGGTGACGGCCAGCAGCAGCACGAGGGCGCCGCGGCGGAGGACGGAGGTGGGTTCGAGAGCGCGCATGTCGAGACCTTCACACCCTGGAATGCGGTCGTCAAACGCTGCGGAGCGGCCTAGCACACCGCCTCGAGGGGACAGGCCTCGCAGGCCGGCGCGACCGCCTCGAGGCGCGCCAGGACGGCGTCGCGATCCAGGTGCTCGAGGTCGGCGTGGGTGCCGATGGGGATCACCGCCTCGCAGCAGCTGAACAGGCCCCGGGCGGTGACGCTCAGCTCCAGGGTGCGCGGGCGATCCCGCAGGGCGGTGTGGTGGAAGGGCAGGGTGCGCTCCAGTTCGACCAGCAAGGCGGCCGGGTCTTCGTCACCGCCGCACTGCACGAAGGCGGGGTTGACGATGCGGGAGATCTCGCGGCGAGGGAAGGGGATGATGGGCTCGAGCCAGCTTCGGTAGCGCACGTCCGCGGGGCGCAGCCCGGTGAGCTGCTCCCAGCGGCGTTGCAGGGCCTGGAAGGAGCGCTCCACCGCGGGCGCCGTCCCGCGGGTGAGCAGGCACTTGATCCCCACGCCCTGCCCCCCCGCGGCCAGGTGGCGGGCGGCGAAGCGCACGGCGCGGTCCCAGTACGCCTTGCCCCGGTTCTCGTCGTTGAAGGCGCGGGGCAGGTCCAGGCTCACCAGGGCCACCTTGTTGGCCGGGTCGGGCAGATCCTGGAGGGTCTGGCCGTTGGTCTGGACCACGTGCAGCAGTCGCCCGGGCCAGCGGGTGTCCAGCTCAGCCAGGGTGCCGACGAAACGAACGTCCTCGAAGACCTCGCCCAGGCCGCACCAGAAGATGCCCAGGGTGTCCTGGCCGTCGACCATGATCTCCACGGCCCGCTGGATCACGGGGATGGGCAGCAGGTGCTGCTCCCGGTGGGCCGTGTAGCAGAGCTTGCAGCGTTCGCTGCAGCGGGTGCTGGGCTCGAGGTACAGCCCGGTGCGGGTGATCTCGGTGCGGCGAGGGCTCACAGGCGGACCTGGTCGATGTGTTCGGCGTGCAGGAAGCACATGAGCGTGCGATCCAGGCCGATGCTGCCGCCGGCGCAGCGCTCGGGCAGCCGCTCGAGGGCGGCGAAGTATGCCGGGTCGGGCTCTGGAGGATTGCGCCCCATGCCGCGGAGGCGCTCGGCCTCCTCGGCGAAGCGTCGGCGCTGCAGGCCGGCGTCGGTGATCTCCGAGTAGGAGTTGCCCAGCTCCACGCCCTTCACCCAGACCTCGAACTGCTCGGCCAGCCAGGGGGCGTCGCCCTTGGGTCGAGCCTGCATGGCCAGGCCGGCGGGGTAGTCGCACAGCAGGGTGGGCCTGGTGGCGCCCAGGTGGGGTTCCACCTCCATAGCCAGCAGCACGCAGAAGGCGTCCTGCCAGGACTCCACGCTGCCCAGGCCCCGGTCGCGCACGGCGTCCAGCAGCTCGGGGTGGTCGTGGGACTCGGCGAGGACCACCCCGGCCCAGCGGTCGAGGGCCTGGGGCACGGTGATGATCTCCCACTCGCCCATGAAGTCCACCGGGGGCGGGGCCAGGGGGTGGATGTCCTGCTGGGCGAGGGTGGTGGCGATGGCCCGGTACAGGGCGATGGTGTCGTCCATGATGGCGCGGTAGTCGGCGTGCAGCCGGTACCACTCGGGCATGATGAAGTGGGCGCGGTGCTGGTGGCCCTCCTCTTCACCGTCGCGGAAGGCGTGGCCAAGCTCGAAGCAGTCGGCCTGCAGTACGGCCAGGGCGCGCTTGAGCGCGGCTTCCGGGCTGGGGGGCAGGTAGCGGATGCGGGGACCATGCTGGGTGTTCAGGGTGACGGGGAAGACCTCCACGAAGCTCTCCACGGGGGCGCCTGGGAGCAGCAGGGGAGCGTCGACCTCGATGAAGCCGCGCCCGCGGAAGAAGTCGCGCATGGTGTGCAGCACCAAGGCGCGCAGCCGCAGGGCCTGGGGGAGGGGAGGGGCTGTAGGCATGGGTGTCCGCTCGGTGGTCGTGGGATTTCATAACCGCGCGCCGAACGGGTCGCCGCGCTCCTCGCCTACCGGGCTCGCTGGGCCCGCCGGTGAACGTGCCTGCGTCCGGTCAGGAGACCAGTACGGAGCGGTGTCCTACGTCAGCACTGCGACATCGGCGATGTCTTCGGATGCGGCATCGAGCAGTCGTCAGAGCTCGGAGGCTCAGGGCTGGGCCAGCCGCGCTGTGATGGGAGCCCTGTGCCGCTGCAGCAGTGGCAGCAGCTGACCGTCGCTGGTCCCCAAGCGCTCGATGGCGTGCTCCAGGGCCGCACGCCCGCGATCCGCTGCACAGCATCGTCCCGCGTGTCCTTCCCCGTCGATGAGGCACTCGGCCAGCTCCACGAACAGTTGCCCGAGGGACGCCAGGATGGCCGTGTGCTGAGCGCGGGCCTCGCGGACCAGGGGCTCGGCGGCGGGGTCGAGCTCGAGCAGCGCGCTGAGGACCCGCGTCTGTTGGAA
>CAZHIK010000089.1:11850-15029 GCA_964532635.1 uncultured Enterobacterales bacterium | reverse complement strand
GGCATGGAGCAGCGCACCCCCCTGCCCCAGCCGCTCACCGCCCTGGCCGTCAGCCCGGACGGCGCCCGCATGGCCGCGGTGACCCAGGACGGGCAGGTGGCCGTGAGCTCCACCTCCGAGCCCCGGCTCCCGGAGCCCGCGAGCACCTTCGACTGCGCCCTGGCCCTGAACCCGGACGGCAGCGTGGGGATCTGGACCCCGGATCGCGCCCTTCGTCTCTCGCCGACGGGGGGGCTGGAGCCTGGCCCCGACGACCAGCCCGCCCCCGCGGCCCCAGGCCCCGAGGACTTCGAGCTGACCCGGCTCGATGACACCGTGCGCATCGAAGACCTGCGGGCGCCCGACAGCGCCCCGCTGGAGCTGCCCGCCCGGGGCTTCGAGGGGACCGTACGCGCGGTGGGCGAGCACGCGGTATTCACCCATCGACAGCACGGGATCGTCGCCTGGACTCCGAGCACCGGTGAGCTGCGCTTCACGGGTCTGCACCCTTCGGGCCCGCAACCGGGCCTGGCCGCGGGGCGCTGGTGGGCGCAGCCCTCGGACGGCACCATCGAGCTGGCCGACGTCGCTACCGGGCTGCGCTGGGGCGCGTTCCAGGCCCACCAGGGCATCGTCGAGGCCATGGCCGCCGACGACGACCGCCTGGCGACCATCGGCACGGACGGGACCGTCGCGGTCTGGCGGCTCCCAGAGCCCGGTCCCGTGCCGGCCAAGACGGCGGGATTGCCCACAGGCGCCACGGGCAGGGTGACCCGGCTGGGGGCATCCTGCAGCCGACGGGGCCCCGTGCCGTGGGTGGACGGCGCTCCGGCCTGCGACGAGCCGGTCCTCGGGCGGACGCTCGCCCGGCCTTCACCCGCAAGCTGGGATCGTGCCGAAGCCCGCGTCTTCGCCTGCCGGATGGGCCAAGCCGTGGCGCTGGACGAGGACCGACACCTCTGCTTCGTGCATCCCTATCGCCTCGAGGAGATCGAGCCGCGCCGACGGGGCGACGAGGACATCGTGCTGGTGCGCGGCGCCCGGGTGCTCCGACGCTATTCCTCCCACCCCGACGGTGTGACAGAGCTGCTCGCCGCCCAGGATGGAGCGCTGTTCCTGGCCTGGAACCGGGACGCCGAGCGCATCCAGGCCTGGAACCCCCGGCGGCGCAAGCCGCGCTGGGAATACGCCCTGGACGACTCCATCGTCCACTGGGCCTTCTCGCCCGATGGCACCCGCGTGGCCCTGCGCACATCCGAAGGCCCGGTCCTGGTGCTGGACCGCGAGGGTGCGCTGGTGGGCCGGCTCGACCACGGCCACCGCTTCGCCAGCCTGCTGTGGGCCCCCGACAGCGCCCGCCTGCTGGTCAGTGGCGAGGGCAACATCCTGTCCTGGCGCCCGGAAGACGAGGCGGAGCCCATCTGGCCCCCCGGGGACTGGCGGGACGACCGCGGCAGCTTCGAGGCCTCGAGCTTCTCCCCCGACGGCCGCCTGGCCATCGTCAACCGTGTGGGCCAGGTGCTGGTGCTGGACCGCGAGGGGCAGCTCGAGCCCGAGGGTCCAGGCCACACCCAGCGGCTGCTCCACTTCGGCTTCACCCCCGAAGGCACACTGCTGACGGCGTCGGCCCGGGCCTGGCACGAGTGGAGCCTCCAGGGCGAGCACCTGCAGGGTGAGACCCCCGGGGGCATCCTGGCGGTCTCGGCCGACGGCCGCTGGCTGGCACGACGGGATGGCGAGCAGATCGTCGTGTCGGAGCGCGGGGGCGACCAGGTCCTCTGGACGGCCGAGGTTCCAGCCGAGATCGGCCAGGTGCTCATCAGCGACGACGGCCACGGGCTGGCCATCCGAACCCACCGCGGCGAGCATCGCGTGCTCCACGCCGACGGGGGTGGGCTGCGCTTCGAGGAGGGCCTGCGCATCGAGGGCATCGCCCCCGACGGCTCCGCCGCCGTGGTCACGAGCGACGACAAGGTCCACTGGGTCACGAGCGAGGGCCAGGCCACGGCGACACAGCTCGACGCCCTGGACGAGGTGGCCGTGACGGACAGCGGCATCTGGCTGCGGGCGGGTTGGGACCTGCACCGCTGGCAGCCCGGTGAGTCCCTGGCCGAGCCCTCCGCGTCCTGCCGCAACGCCCGGAAGCTCACCGCCCATGGCTCCTGGCTGAGCTGCACCAACCGCAGCGGCATCGATCTGCTGGACGCCCAGGGGGGCTACCGGCTGGGCCTGCTGCCCACCGCGGGCCTCCGGGGCCGCACCGCGGTCTCGAGGGACGGACGCCTGTTGGCCACCATGGACGACAACGGCGACATCACCCTCTGGGACCTCGAGGCGCTGCTGGCGTCCGTCGAGCCCGAAGCGTAGCGCCCCCGCAATGGTAGAATCGCCCCACACCCGGGGTGACCCATGAAGCTGCTCCCTCTCGCCACACTGGCTTTGCTGCTCACCGGCTGCGCCGCCGCCGAAGCGCCCGCCGAGACCCCGGCCGAAGCGCCGACCCAGCCCCCCACCGAGCCCCCACCCATGGCCCCCGCCGACCCCAGCGAGACACGGGCCGCCATCGCCGCCTTCTGGGCCTGGTGGGCCGACAACCAGGATGAGCTTCGGGCCAACGTGTCCAAGGGCATGACCCCCGCCCTGATCGACGGCATGTCCACCGCGGTCAAGGGCATCCACCCCTCCTAGGCCTGGGAGTTCGGGGCGGGCAGCAGAGCCCAGCACGCGCTGGCGGTCACCGGGGAGGGCGCCGCCGAGCTGCGCCTGCTGGCCGAGCTGTGGCGCAAGCTGGGGCCCGGCGACTGCGAGACCTGGGAGTTCCACACCACCCGGCAGCCCTTGCCCATCGACCAGATCGAGGGCATCGCCATCTCGATGACCGGCAAGGACGTGAAGTTCACCGACTTCCGTGTTGGGTTCGAGGTCAACGAAAACCGACGGACGCTCGACATCCAGGTCTTCCACCCGAGCCTGGTGGGGGCCGACGAGAACGTAGCGGGCCAGATCACCTTCATCGCCCTGGACAACTGCGTCGGCGAAGAAGCCGTAGAGCGCTGGCTGGGGGTCATCGAGCCTGTCCAGGTGGAGCCCCCCGACGCCATCACCATGGTGCAGCTGCGGCAGCAGCTCGAGGACCTGCCCGAGCGCTGGTCGGGGAGGGCTGAGACCTGGGCCATCGCCGAGGGTCCCCACGAGCGCAC
>CAZHIK010000089.1:0-11840 GCA_964532635.1 uncultured Enterobacterales bacterium | reverse complement strand
GCGGCATCTACGCCTTCGATCAGAGCGTGAAGCGCTGGGACCACCCCACCCTGGACACCGTCTGCCGCGTGATCGTCAGCTACAACGCCCTCGAAGACGGGATGCCGGACTCGAGCGAGCTGGAAGCGGTGCGCGCGCTCCAGCACCAGCTGCTCGAGCTGCTGGGCGACGCCGTGGTCTACCCGGCCCACCGCACCGGGGCCGGCCACCAGCTGACCTTCCTCTACCTGGACTCCGCCAGCGACACCAAGGCCCGCATCCAGTCATGGTCCGAAGCCCACGACCGCCCCATCGCCATCGAGTGCGAGCCCGATCCTGGCTGGAAGCTACGGCCCCGCTGACAGCTACTTCTTCTTGGCCATCTCCAGCACCAGCCCCTGCTGTGAGACCTCGCGGGGCAGCACGCCGTCCACCACCTTCACGGACACCGTAGCGGGCTCGTGATCACCACCGTGCTTCGCGCCGTCGATGTCGGCGGCCTCGAAGGTCAGCTCCAGCTCGCCCGCTGAGGAGATGGGCGAGATGAACTCGAAGCGGCCGTCGGCGCCGGTGATGCCCTGCTTGGCACCGTGGGTCACCTGGATGCCCTGGAGAGGGGCCTCGGTTCCAGCCTGCCTGACGACACCCCACACGGGGACGCCCAGCACTGCCGGAGGCTCCTCGATGCCGTAGTCGGGAGTGTTGTAGACCGGCGGCTCGTAGGGCATCACGCCGTACTCACAGGGGGTCTCGCCGGGCTCCTGGGCCCACGCCATGGAACTCACTGCGGCGCCCAGCACCACGGACAGGGTCTTCAGCAGCTTGCGACGCACGGAGTCCTCCAGGGCGATGCCTGGCATCCTACCGCATTGCGGGCGCCTACTTCTTCTTGGTCAGCTCCAGCACCAGCCCCTGCTCCTCGATCATCTGGGGCAGGGCGCCGTCCACCAACTTCACCTCGGCCTTGGCGGTCTTGTGCTTGCCGCCGCCGTCCTTGCCGTCGATGTCCTTGGCCTCGAACTCCAGCACCACCTCGTCATCCACGACCATGGGCAGGGTGAAGACGAAGCGACCGTCGGCGTCGGTGAGGATCACCTGGTCGTCCAGGGTGACCTGGACGCCCTGCAGCGGGGTGCCGGTGACGGCCTGGAGCACCTGGCCCTTGACGGGCTGGCCCATCAGGGGCGGGGGCCCCGGCTCCTCGATGCCGTACAGGGGCACTGGCTCTGGCTCCGGAATCTGGAGGGGCTCGGGCTCCATGGGCGGGACGCCGTACTCGCAGGCGACATCCTCGGGGCTCTGGGCCTGGGCCGCGGTGCTCACCATGGCTCCCAGCACGACGGACAGGGCCTTCAACATCTTGCGGCGCATGGAACCTCCAGGGTGGGTGAGAGCATCCTACCTCGATCCAGACCGCTCATGGGCAGGGCTCGTGCAGCCCGGCGGGGCGCTGCTCCACGAAGCGGCCCCCCTCGAAGAGGAAGCGCTGGACCTCGGGCACGGGCTCGCGGCAGCGGCTGTCGGGGGTGGGGAGGTCCACCGTGGTCAGCAGCAGGGTTGGGCCCGGGTCGGTGGGATCGAGGGTGAGACTCAGGGCGCGGCTGCCCAGGCTGCGCTGGGGAGGCATCTCCGGCGTGGGCTTCCACACAGGGATGCGGCTGCCCGCCCAGGTGCGCAGCACCTGCCAAGGGCGCTCGGGATCCGAGATGTCCAGCAGCAGCAGCTCCATCCGCTCGATGCCGTCGTCGGCTCGGTCCCGAGTGATCACCGCGAGCACCGGCTTGGCGGGCACGCTCGAGGGCAGCTGGGGCTCGGGCGGGGCCCAGCCGCCCTTCAGCTCGAGCCGCCCGGGGGACGCCATGTCCAGCACCCCCAGCAGCGCCACGTCATCGCACCCTCCGGCGCCCCAGCCCCCCGACACCCACTCCTGGCCGTCGCGATCGAAGACCGTGAGCACTCGACCGTAGCTGTACTCGCCCAGCTGGAAGCGCACGAGGATTACACCCTTGACCGGACCCGCCCCCGGCAGCGGGATGCCCTCGACCTCGAGCACGGTGGCCCCTTCGTCGATCACCCGCAGCGCGGTGTCCCTCAGCTGCTGCTGGGGCCAGTCGCCCACGTCGTAGGCGTAGGCGGACATACAGATCAGGAACAGAAGGAGTGCGAGCATGACGTCGGGACCACAACGCGCGAAGGCGCCTGTAACTTTCATCCCAGTGAATCCCTCTACTTGCCCCACCCCCCTGCCGCGACAAGCTTGTCCCCTTCCCTGCCCCGGAGCGTCTCCATGTCCGAAAAGCTCGTCAGCTTCACCACCTGTCCCTACGTCCAGCGCGCGCTGCTGGTGATGCGCGAGAAGGGCATCGACATCGAGATCGAGTACATCGACCCCGACGACCGGCCCGACTGGTTCTGGGACAAGTCCCCTCGGGGCAAGGTGCCCCTGCTGCTGGTGGGCGACGCGGCGTTGTTCGAGTCCCAGGCCATCTGCGAGTACCTCGAAGAGGTCCACCCCGAGCCGGCGCTCATGCCCAGCGATCCCATCGAGCGCGCCCGGGACCGGGCCTGGTTCGGCTTCGCCGGTGACGAGCTGTTCGTGCCCGTCTACAAGATGGTGACCTCCAGCAGCCCCACCCGCTTCCGCCGCGCCAAGGAAGACCTCGAGACCAACCTGGCCAAGCTCGACAAGGAGAAGGGCGACCGGCCGTGGCTGTCCGGCGACGGCAGCCGCTTCGGCATGGCGGATGCGGCCGCCGCGCCCATCTTCTCCCGCCTGGCCGTGCTCGAGGAGCTGGGCGCCTACCGCCTGCCCGACAGCCTGGCCGACGTCCGCGACTGGGGGGAGCGCATCCTGGCTCGCCCCGGCATGAAGGCCGCAGTGCCCGCCGCCTTCCGCGATGACCTGCTGGCCTCCATGCGGGCCAAGGGCTCCGTCGCCCTGGAGGGAGCGGCGGGCTAGACAGCCTCCATGGCTCCCCGCGTCTCCCCGCTCGTCATCTCCCCCCTGCTCGCCTTCGCCCTGGGTGCCTGCCAGGGTGAACCCAGCTGGGAGGACTGCCAGGATCCCTCCTGCTTCACCGAGCTGGCGGTGCAGCGCTGGTCCACCGATCCCGAAGGGGTGGCCGCCGACATCGCCGCGCTGGACGTGGTGGCCCAAGAAGCCGTGGTGCTGGCCCTGGTGGACGCCCACCCCACCTCGCTGAACGAGATCTGCGCGGGGCTGCCCGAGGGCCCCGCCGCCAAGCGCTGCAACAAGCTCACCGAGCGCCCCCACCTGCTGGGGGGCAAGGCCAACCCGGATCTGCGCGAGGTGGGCGTGCCCGGGCTGGTGGACCACACCGGCATCGAGGCCCTGCCATCGCCGTGGACCGAGGTGCCCCCCATCCAGGCCGACTGCGACATGCAGGTGGACTCCTGCTGGAACAAGCGCATGGTCACCGCGGCCTCCACCGCCGATCCCATGAAGGTGGCCGAGGTCTGCAACGCGGTGCCCAACGACCGCTTCCGCCGGGAGTGCTTCTTCCGCGGGGCCGAGACCATGGCCGTGCAGGAAGCCCGCGCCCGGGTGGAGCGACTGCCCGTGGCCACCTCTCTGTGTCTGGGCGCCGAGGACTACAACGAGCTGTGCGTCCGGGAGCTGGGCCGCGCGGTGGCCCGGCTGGCCCCACCGTCCGACCAGGAGGACCCCGACGCCTGGAAGGAAGCCGCAGCAGCAGTCGCCGCCATGGAGCGAGGCCTGGCCCAGTACGATGCCACCGTGGCCGAGCGCGTGGCCGATCGGGTCTGGTCCGCGGTGATCTGGGGTGCCTACAACCGCGCCCAGGCCATCACCGGCGCCCCCCTGGACAGCCTGCCCCCCGCGGCCACACCCCACGTCAGGGCCACCGCCACCTGGTTCCTGCTCGAGCGCGAGGCCACGGCCCACCCAGAGCGTGACCTGGCCGCGTGGGTGGAGATCGTCACCACGGCCATGGCGGACCGCACCGCCAGCCCACCTGCCGAGCCCGGCGGTGTCCAGCCCACCCGCTTCGTGGGCAACTCCACCGACCCGGCCAGCGACGAACGTCCCTGGGCCCACTACCTGGGCGACAACTACCGGGCCGTGCTCGACGATGACGAGCAGGATCTGGTGGCCTGCGTGCTCGAGTACGCCGCCCGCAAGGACCTCCCCGCCCTGCTCGATCAGGCCCAGGCCGCTCCCTGGCCCCAGCCGGTGCAGGCCCACGCCGCCGCACTGCAGGCCGCCGAGATCCGCGCCCCCCGCGGTCCCGGCAAGGCCCGCGGCCCCGCCGGCTCAGGCCCCCACAAGGGCCGCAAGGCCCCACCGCCGGGCAAGGGGCAGAAGGGGCCGCCGAATAGCCGAGAACACGCCCCGAAGGGACGTTAGAAGACGCCTACCCGCGGACCGACGCTCCAAGCGACACCCCGGACCCGGGCGAGGAGGCCTAGGTGCCAGCATCCCCCCTGCGCGCGCTCTGTCTGGCGGCTCTGCCCCTGCTCTCATGCAACGGCAAGGAGACCGGGGACTCCTCTCCCCCAACCCAGGACGACTCCTTCGCCCTCACCGGCCTGGTGCAGGGTACCGATCTCGCGCCCCTGGCCGGGGTGGAGATCATCGCGGGGGAGCACAGCGCCACCACGGATGAGCTCGGCACCTTCACCATGGAGGGCCTGCCCCAGTCGGTCGAGCTGTGCGCCTCCCTCGAGGGCTGGGCCACCAGCTGGCGTCACGTGGACTTCACCGCCACCCACAGCACCGTCCGCATCGGCATGCTGCCCATGAGCCGCTCCACCATGGCCGAGGGCACGCGCGAGATCTCTGAGGAAGGCGGCCTCTCCGTCATCTTCGAAGGTGAGTTCCTGGATGCCGATGGCGCTGCGGTCAGTGGCGAGATCGACGTGGACTGGGACCTCTTCGACGCAAGGCCCGAGGCCTGGGCCCTGCCCCCCACCGTCATCGACGGCGGCGAGCCCTTCCTGGGCCTGGCCGCCTTGGTGTTGGAGCTGTCCCAGGACGGCGAGCCCATCAGCTTCGAAGGCAGCGCCACCGTCACCCTGCCCCCGGCCCCCTTGGCCCCCATCGACGACGCCGAGGAGCTGGCGGTCTTCAGCTACCAGCCCGACTTGGGCACCTGGTCCCTCGAGGGCGAGGCGGCCCTGACCGACGACGGCCTGCTGAGCTTCGAGGCCGATCACTTCTCGTGGTGGATGGTGGGCACCCGGGGCGAGCCCGGCTGCCTCGAGGGCGAGCTGTTCGGCGCCTCGGGCGAAGAGCCCGACGGGGCCATCATCGAAGCGATCACCACGGGCGGCGCCAGCCTGGTCCAGGGCCGCTACCCCGGCGAACTGGGCCTGCGGCAGGGTCGCTGGGGCTCCCACGGCATGAGCACACCGCCCATGTCCGAGGACCTCGGCCTCGAGGTCCGGGCCCTGTGGCGCGAGCCCAGCACCGGCGAGCTGCAGAGCTGGAGCTGGCCGGGCTCCGAGCGCGGCGAGACCGAGCTATCCCCCGACGGTTGCGTGCTCTGCGGCACCGGCACCCTGGGCGGCTTGCGCCAGGACGCCGACGGTGACGGCTATTCCCTCCTGCAGGGCGACTGCGACGACGCCGACGCGAGCATCTCTCCCGCCGCCAGCGACACGGTGGGCGACGGCATCGACGACAACTGCGACGGCATCGACGGCGAGGACGCCGACGGCGACGGCTGGGCCTCGGTCGACAGCGGGGGCGAGGACTGCGAGGACAGCGTGTCCTGGGTCAACCCCGACTCTCGCCTCGACTCGGGTGTGGACGGCATCGACCAGGACTGCGACGGCCTGGACGGCCCCGATCGGGACGGCGACGGGTTCGCCGACAGCGAACGTGGCGGCGACGACTGCGACGACACCGACGCCAGCGTGTACCCGGGGGCGACCGAGGCCTGCGACGGCGTGGACGCCGACTGCGACGGCCGCGACGAGTACCTGATCCCGGGTGACTTCAGCGCCATCGGCGACGCCATGATGCCCCGGGTCGAAGGGGCCCAGGTCTGCGTCTCGGCGGGCACCTACGCCGAAAACGTCGACTTCGGCGGCCTGGCGATCGAGATCGTCGGGGTCGACGGCCCCGACCTGACCACCATCCAGGGCGACTGCACCGGATCCGTGGTCACCATGGAAAACGGCGAGGGCCCGGACACCGTGCTCGAGGGCTTCACCATCAGCGGAGGCTGCGTCTCCTCTGGTGCCGGTATGTACCTCGAGGGCGTGAGCCCCACCCTGCGAGACCTGGTGGTGAGCGACAACTTCAGCGACGGTTCGGGGGGCGGCATCTACGCCGGGGACAGCAGCCCCACGGTGAGCGAGGTGCGCATCCGCTCCAACGAGGCCCACAGCGGCGGCGGCCTGTGCCTCCGCGACGACAGCGGCACCTGGTCGGGGATCGAGGTCTCGAACAACCTGGCCGAGTACCTGGGCGGTGGGGTGAGCGCCTACGACCTGACGGGCACCTACGAGGACTGGACGGTCCAGGCCAACCAGGCCTACTACGGCGGTGGCCTGTACCTGGCCACCCACTTCACCTCCTCGGGAAGCTTCGAGGTGCTGGACAACGTCGCGGAACGCCATGGTGGCGGTCTGTACACAGGGGGATCGGCCTGGCTCCAGCTCGACGGTGCAGTCATCAGCGGCAACCAGGCGGATTCCTACGGAGGTGGGGCCTACTTCACCGAGTCCTTCGGCGGGCTGGTAGGGGCCAGCTTCGAGGACAACTATGCCAACTTCTATGGTGGCGGCTTGGCTCTGTTCGACGGCGAGGGCAGCTTCGCGCGCCTGAGCTTCAGTGGCAACCAGGCCGGTTCCTACGGGGGCGGACTGTACGTGGGCTACTGGCCCGTCGAGCCCGTGACCGTGGTTCCCTCGCTGCAGGACATGGAGTTCGAGGGCAACAGCGCACACTTTGGCGGCGGCGCGGCCGTCGACACCCACGCCACCCTCGAGCAGGTGTCGTTCACCGGCAACGAGGCCTCGAGCGGTGGAGGGCTGTGGCTGGGCGAGGGTTTCTGGACCGGGATCGAGGTCACCCTCTCCCAGGCTGTCATCACCGAAAACGAGGGCTCATCGGGGGGCGGCATCTACCTCGACGAGTGCAACCTCGATGCGGACTGGGTGCTGGTTGCGGGCAACACCGGGGCCCGCGGCGCGGGGATCCTCGTCAGCAACTACAGCACCATCGAAGCCCGCCACTTGATCCTCGCGGGCAACCAGTCCCGGGGCTACGGCGGAGGGCTCACCCTGTACGGCGACGCGAGCCTGAGCTTCGCGGATGTGGTGGGCAACAGCGCGACCTACTGGGGCGGCGGTGTAGAGATGAGCTCCGGTGCGGACCTCCTCCTCTCCCACGTCATCCTGTCCTCCAACGAGGCCAGCGAAGGCGGAGGGCTGTACAGCTGGGATGAAAACGACGAGCTGATCATCGGCTACTGCGATCTGTGGGGCAACCTCCCGGAAGACAGCGTGGGTCTGGACGACGCCACCAGCGAGATCTTCGCGAACTACAGCGAGGATCCCGAGTTCGTGGACACCAGCTCCGAGGACCCGCTGGCCTGGGATCTGCACCTGGGTCCCGACTCCCCGATGATCGACGCGGGTGAGTACCAGTTCGTCACCGATCCAGACGGCAGTCGCGTGGATGTCGGCGCCTACGGCGGTGAAAACGCCGACGGCTGGGACCTCGACGGTGACGGCTACCCCGGCTGGTGGCACCCCGGCCCCTACGACTTCCAGGTCGACCCGGCGGACGGCTGGGACGAGCACGACCTCGATCCGGACCTCCACCCCGCGGCCGACGACGACGGCGACGGCTACACCCCCATCGACGGCGACTGCGACGACACTTCCGCCGAGGCCCACCCGGGGGGCACCGAGGTCTGCGACGGCCTGGACAACGACTGCGACGCCGTGCTGGACGACGACGAGGCGGACCTGGACGGTGACGGCTGGCTGGCCTGCGTCGACGACTGCGACGACGCCGACTCCAGCAGCCATCCCGGCGCCGACGAGCTCTGCGACGGGGTCGACAACGACTGCGACGGCAGCGTGCCAAGCGACGAGACCGACGCCGACGGCGACGGCTGGCTGAGCTGCGAGGACTGCGACGACAGCGACGCCGCGATCTTCCCCGGGGCCGACGAGCTGTGCAACGGCGTGGACGACGACTGCGATGGCGACACCGACGAGGACGACGCCACCGACGCCCCCACCTGGTACAGCGACTTCGACGCCGACGGCTTCGGTGACAGCGGAAGCCCGGTGAGCGCCTGCACCCAGCCCAGCGGCACGGTGGCCGTCGGCGGCGACTGCGACGACGGCGATGCCGTCATCAACCCCGACGCCAGCGAGGCCTGCAACGGCATCGACGACGACTGCGACGGCACGGTGCCCAGCGACGAAACCGACGCGGACGGAGATGGATGGATGGCCTGCGAAGAGTGCGGCGACAGCGACGCCGCGATCTTCCCGGGTGCCACCGAGCTGTGCAACGGCATCGACGACGACTGCGACGGCACGGTGCCCAGCGACGAGGCCGACGCCGACGGCGATGGATGGATGGCCTGCGAAGAGTGCGACGACAGCGACGCCACCAACAACCCCAGCGCCAGCGAGCTGTGCGATGGAGTGGACAACGACTGCGACGGCGACATCGACGAGGACGACGCCACCGACGCCACCTACTGGTGGTTCGACAGCGACGGCGACGGCGTGGGCGACGCCGCTCTTCGCGTGACCGCCTGCAACCCGCCCAGCGGCTACGTCTCCGACAGCGGCGACTGCGACGACACCAACGCCGCGGTCCATCCCTACGCCGACGAGATCTGCGACGGCCTGGACAACGACTGCAACGGCCTGTTCGACGACGAAGCCATCGACGCTGGCACCTGGTACCAAGACCTCGACGGCGACGGCTGGGGTGACAGCGCCTCGAGCACCACGGCCTGCACCCAGCCCACCGGCACCGTCGCCGTGGATGGTGACTGCGACGACAGCGACGCTGGGAGCAACCCCGGCGCCAGCGAGCTGTGCGACGGCGCCGACAACGACTGCGACGGCGTCACCGACGAAGACGACGCCCTCGACGCCAGCGCCTGGTACCAGGACAGTGACGGCGACGGCTGGGGCGACGGCAGCGTCAGCACCACGGCCTGCACCCAGCCCAGCGGCTACGCGGCCTTGGACGGCGACTGCGACCACAGCGACGCCGCGGTGAGCCCCGACGCCGCCGAGCAGTGCGACAGCATCGACAACGACTGCGACGGCGTCACCGACGAGGCGGACGCCATCGACGCCGGCACCTGGTTCCAGGACAGCGATGCAGACGGCTACGGCGACATCACCGTCTCCACCACTGCCTGCACCCAGCCCAGCGGCTACGTCGCCAGCGCCACCGACTGCGACGACAGCGAGCCCCTGGCCAACCCGGGGGAGACCGAGATCTGCGGCGACGGCATCGACAACGACTGCGACGGCACGGCGACCGGCTGCACCCTCTATGGCGATCTCGATCTGAGCCTGGCCGACGCCGCCCTGTACGGCGAGGCCGCCTACGACTACGCCGCGAACACCATCGCCGGCCTGGGAGACATCGACGGCGACGGCTACGGCGACGTGCTGGTGGGCGCCTACGCCAACGACAGCGCGGCCGCCGACGCGGGCGCGGCCTACCTCTTCATGGGACCGGTCACCGGCAGCCACAGCCTGGCGGACGCCGACGCCACCATGCTCGGCGGCGATGCCAACGACCGCCTGGGCTGGGGTGTGGGCCCGGCGGGCGACGTGGACGGCGACGGCCTGGCCGACATGATGATCGGCGCCCCCACCGCCGACGGACTGGACCTCAGCACCGGCTACATCGCCCTGGTCTACGGCTCCACCAGCGTCTCCGCGACCCTGACACCCGACGTCATGATCTACGGCGCGGCCTACTCGGACTGGCTGGGCAAGACCATGACCAGCGCGGGCGATGTCAACGGCGACGGCTACGCCGACCTGCTGCTGGGGGCCCAAGACGCCGATCCCGTCGTGGCCCTGGACGGGCAGTGCTACCTGTTCCTCGGGCCGCTCACCACCGACGTCAGCGCCAGCGCCGCCGACCTGATCATGGACGGCGAGGGCTGGGCGGACAAGGCCGGCGTCGACGTCGCTGGCGCGGGCGATGTGGACGGCGACGGCCTGGACGACCTGCTGATCGGCGCCACTGGCGATGACGACGCCTACGCCGACTCCGGCGCCGCCTACCTGGTGCTGGGCACCTCCCGCGGCTCCATGAGCCTGGCCGGCGCCGACGCCAAGATCACCGGCGTGGCCTCCAACGATGGCGTGGGCCGGGCCGTGGACGGCGCCGGTGATGTCAACGGCGACGGCTACGGCGACATCCTGCTGGGCGCCTACGGCTACGACAGCTTCGCATCCGACGCCGGCGCCGCCTTCGTGGTCCTGGGTCCCGTCACCGGCAGCAGCACCGTGGCCACAGCCTGGGCCACCCTCGAGGGCGAAGCCACGGACGATGCCGCCGGCACCTCCGTGGCCGGCGATCTCGACACCGACCTCGACGGCGAGCCCGACCTGCTCATCGGCGGGATCTACGTCGACGGCGACAGCCTCTACGAGGGCGCCGCCTACCTGGTGCGGGGCCCCATCACCGCGGGCACCATGAACCTGGCCGACGCCGATCTGCGTGTCCACGGAGAGGGCGCCGCCGACCGCGTGGGCGAAGACGTGGCGAGTGCTGGCGATGTCAACGGCGACGGGGCCGAGGACCTGTTCGTCGGCTCGAGCGACGTGAGCGACAGCTCCCTGTCCCAGGGTGCGGCGTACATCATCTTCGGTGGCGGGCTGTAGCCGCAGGGGCCGCGGCTACTTCTCGCGCAGCGGATTCGCAGCCCGCAGCCTGATCAGAGGGGGCTCGCCCTGGAGGTCCAGGCCCGCCAGCGCATCGGGGTACAGGGCGCCGAGCAGGCGCACGGCGGTCCAGCGCACCAGCTGGGAGTCGTGCTGGGTGGCGATGTCGGTGTAGAACTGCGCGCTGGGCGGCTTCTGCACCCGAGCCGAGGCCTCGAGCAAGGCCAGCTGCAGGTCTTCACGGGGATCGGCGCCGACCGGACGGCGGCCCGGCCCCAGGCAGAAGGTGGCGGGCACGTTCTGTTCCCCGGCCTGGATCAGATCGTCGGGCCAGAAGTCCCGGGCCTTCCACAGGGTGGCCTGGTGGCGACTGCCAGGCTTCGCGCTGCCGGGATCCGCCAGAGCGGCCTCGAGCATGTCGGTCCAGGCCTCGAGATCCGGCTCGTTGATGGGCCCGCGCTTGCGCTGCAGCATGCGGAAGGCGGCGGCCATGCGCACGTGGGGGACGACTCCAGGGGGAAGCAGCTCGAGCAGGCGCCCGTTGACCTCCCCCGCAGTGCGGTAGCTGTGCATGGTCCACATGCCCCAGAAGAAGCTGCGGTAGGCGTCGGCGTGCTCGGGGCCCACCGCAGCCGCCAGGGCGTCCACCGCCTGGAAGCTCTCCTCGAGGTCCTCGGGCGCGGCGCGGTCGGCGGCGGGCAGGGGCGGGAGCATGGTGGCGATGGAGTGGTGCAGGCAGCCGTGCACGAAGTCACCGGCGGCCACACACAGCGCCACCACGGGATGCATGGCCTTCCAGCCGTCGCTGCGAGCCTGGCCCTCGGCGATCTGAAACAGGCACTCGGCCTGGGCCGCCGGCACCCCCGGGAACTGCTCGGCGCATGCCGAGACGCTGTCCTTGGGGGGCTGGGTGCTGGGGGGGGGGCTGGGCGGGTGGCGGGCGGCGGGGCCGGGGGGGTCAGCGGGGGCCTCGCAGGGGGCGCATT
>CAZHIK010000088.1:5397-15059 GCA_964532635.1 uncultured Enterobacterales bacterium | reverse complement strand
GGGGGGGGGTGGGCGGGCGGGCTGGGCGGAGGGGGCGGGCCCGGCGGGGGGGGGGGGAGGGGACCCCGCGAGCCGCGCGGCAAGCCTGGGGGGGCCCGCCGCGAAGCGGTGGGAGGACCCGCGCAGCGAGGCGGGCGGGACACCCCCCGTGACAGCGGGCCAGCCCCGTAGGCCAGATCCGCGACACGCTCATCGATGGTGCGGGGTGCTATCCTGCCGCCGTGCGCAAGCCGATCCCCATCGCGGTCGCGGCGATCCTGGCGCTGCTGGTCCTTGTCCAGGGCTCCAGGGTGACACGGGAGAGCCTGCTGGCGCCCGCCGATGAGGCTGCGGACGTGTTGCCGGTCTACCTGGCGACGGTGACCCTGGCCGGCGGAGGCGATCCCGCCAGCCGCGAGGCGCTGCAGGCCAGCTACGAAGCCCGAGGCCTGCGGGCCCGCGCGGCGACCTACAGCACCCTGTACCCCGCCACCTTGCCGGCGCTGCTGCATCCCACCGCGGGCCTTTCCTGGCCGAGCTTCGTGGGCCTGTGGCGGGGTGGGCTGCTGCTGGCGCTGCTGGGCTGCGGGTTGGCCGGGGCCTTCCTGCGGCCCCTGGCGCCCTGGGCGCGGGTGGTGGCCCCCGGCGCGGGGGTGGGGCTGCTGCTGCTGCTGCCGGCCAGCGGGGAGTGTGTGCGGCTGGGGCAGATCAACATGCTGCTGGCTCTGCTGATGGGGCTGGCCATGCTCGGCATGGCGCGTCGTTGGGGCTGGCTGGCCGGATCGAGCCTGGCCCTGGGGACCGCGGCCAAGCTCGTACCCGGGTTGCTGGTGCTGCCGTTGCTGGCAGCTCGCCGCTGGAAGGCCGTAGTCGTAGCAGCGGCGGTGGGCCTGATGTGCGTGGGCGTGGCCATGGTCAGCCTCCCGTTCGGCGACATCGTCGAGGGGGTGGTGCAGACCGCCCGCTTCCAGGCCGCCATCCACCCCGACTGGTCTGCCCGCCATGCGCGCCCCGCTGACTGGCTGGCCTTCCTGGCCACGCTGCGGCACGGCCCCTTGTTGTTGCTGACGCTGGCCTTGGGGCTTCCCGTGGCAGCCCTCCGTTCCCGGGAGGCGCTGTTGGCGGCGATGGCCCTGTGCAGCGCGTGGTTGGGCTGCACGGCCTCGGCTTTCCACATGCTGTACCTGCCGCTGCTCTACCCGGCGCTGCTGTGGGTGGTGCTGTGGCCCTTGGAGCGTGAGGCTCCGCTGCGCAGGGCGATCCCCGCGAGCGTGGCGGTGCTGCTGGCTTCAGCCATGGCCTTCCTCGTGCAGCCAGACAGCGTGGTGCTCGAGGCCCGCATGAGCTTGTTGGGTTTCGGGGTGTGGGGGGCCTGCGCGGTGCGCGTGGCCTGGACCTGGCGGGGGGCGGAGCAGCCCGCCCACCCCTGGGCGCGGATGGCCTTGCGTTGGTACCCCGCGGCCCTGGCCCTGCTCTTTGGCGCACTGCTGGCCGGCGCCCTGCCCGCCAACCGGCCCCTGGCTCCCCCGGTGCCGCCGGTGATGCAGGATGAGATCGAGGTGGGCTTCATCCGGCCAGGGGATCCCGCGCCTGGGCCCGCGGAGTCGTCGTGGGACGGCACGCCGAGCTCGGTGGACCACCGCCGCACCGGCCAGTGGCCTGGGGTGGCGGTGGGCGGCACCTTGCTGCCGGGCAGCCACGGTGCCGTGGCAGAGCACCTGGAGTTGAGCCGCGCGACCTGGGAGGGTCTGGCGGACGACCCCGAGCTGGGACCCTGGGCGGCATGGGTGCTCGAGGCCACGCCCGCCGAGGTGCTGCACGAGCAGCTGGCCGCCGACACCCTGCGCTGGCTGGTGCGCGAGGGCCTCGCACTGGAGGCGCATCCGGGGGAGCCGCGGCTGGATGGGCTGCGGGGCTCGCATCTCGGTCTGCTCAGTGGCGAGATCGTGCCGGAGCGAGAGCGGAGGAGTCTGGGGGACTGATCGTTGTCTACGGCACGTCCGTCTGCCCGAAGTTGTTGTCGCCCCAGCACACGATCTGGCCACCGATCTTGGGGTCGACGTAGGTGCCGCAGGCGTGGGCGCCCGATGGGGAGACGTCCACGGAGCGGAACTGGTAGCCCATGGGCACATCCGTCTGCCCGGCGTTGTTGATGCCCCAGCAGTCCACTCGGCCGTCGCCGATGGGTGCGCAGACGAACTTGTTACCGACGGTGATGGAGGTGTAGGCGGGGCCCGGGGGGCTGGACTGACCTTCGCTGTCATCGCCCCAGCAGATGGGCGCGCCCTTGAGGCTGATACCGCAGCTGTTGCTGGAGCCTGCGGAGATGTGGCTGAGGGCTTCGGTGGTGACGGAGTCGACGCTGCCACCACGATCGGTTCCCCAGCAGTGGGCGGTGCCCTTGGGATCGACGCCGCAGCTGTGGACCGAGCCCAGGCCGATCTTCAGCAGCACGGTGTGCTTGGGCAGGGTGGCCTGACCTTCGTCGTTGCGGCCCCAGCACGCGACCGCGCCTACGTCGAGCAGGGCGCAGCTGTGATCGGCTCCGACCCACAGGCTGGTGGCCGGTCGCTTGGGGGCGTCGGTCTGGCTCGCGCGGTTGTCACCCCAACAGACGATGACGTTGGCGTCGTCCAGACCGCAGGTGTGGGTGGCGCCGGCGACGACCGCCCTGAACGTGGTGTCGGCCGGCGGGGTGGCCTGACCGTAGTTGTCGTCGCCCCAGCACACCGCCTCGCCGTCGAGGGTGAGACCGCAGCTGTGCTCTCCGCCCACGGTGACCTCGATGAAGTCGTAGGCCGGGGGTGGGGCGGTCTCGCCGGTGTCGTCGGGGGTGCCGGTCTCGGGATCGCCGGTTTCGGGATCGCCCGTTTCCTCGGGCCCGGTGTCCGGGGGGGAGGTGTCGTCGGGCCCGCCGCAGGGATCGTCGGTGAAGACGATGGAGCAGGCGATGGAGCCACCCACCAAGAGGATCGCGGCGATGGAGGTCGGAAGAGCGGTGGAGAAGCGCATGCTAGAATCCCATCCCGACGCCGACGCCGAGATCGACCAGGGGCTGGGCGACCCATCCGGCGCGGAGCGCGGCCACGAGTGACATCTTGCGGGTCAGCGGCAGGCCGAGCTGGCCCACCGCCACACCACCGAAGTGCAGGGCGGCGTACTTGCCGCCGCAGTCCTTGGTGTAGCTGTCGAAGGCGGTGACGAACTCGGCGCCAGCGGTGACCGGACCGAGCTCGTAGCCCACGCCCAGGCCAATCGGCGCCAGGATGCCGCCGCGGGTGAGGGGGATACCCACACCGAGGTCGACGATGGCCTCGAGGTGGGCCGGGAGCTCCAGGCCGACGAACAGGCGGCCGGAGATGCCGGCACCGCCCACCAAGCCACCACCTACGAGCACACCCGCAGACAAGGGCGGCTCGCCCATCAGCCAGGTGCCGTCCCAGGTGGTGCGCTTCACCCCCATGGTCATGGAGCGAACGCCGCCGGGGATGTGGCCCTGCTTGACCTCGACCCGCTCACCGGGGCCCATCAGCACGGGCTCTTCCTTGGCGGTGACCCGGACCTGCCCCTTGTCGACCGCCACGGCCACCATGTCGAAGCCTTCCACCAGGAAGCGGGTGCCCTCGATGGCCACCAGCACCTCGCCCACGGCGATCTCGAAGGGCGCGTCGGCGGTGTAGAACGCGCCGCCCTTGGCTTGCTCGATGCGCCGCAGCCCCAGGGTGACGTCGGAGCGCTCCTGGACCAGCAAGGTGAGCCCGTCGCCCATGTCGATGAGCACGCGCGCGTTGTTGGTCTGGATGCGGTCGCCTTCGTCCAGCTCGAAGCCTGGTCGCAGGGGCGTGGACACGCCGTCGCGCACGCAGACGGTGCCTGCGGCCATGTCCACCTTGCGCCAGCTGCCGCTGTCATTGCCTTCGGAGATGGCCTTGACCACGGCGAGGTCCGCCGCGTGCAGGGCCCCTGGGAGCGCGAGGGCTACGAGCAGCGCCAGCGCGCCGATCAGGCCCGCGAGTCCGCGCCGTGCCTGGAAGGGAGTGATCATGGTCACCTTCGTGGGTAGACCGGCCCTGATGGGCCAGGGTGCGAAGCCGGTATCCTACCGCGAGGGGGTAGGGGAGGGGAAGGGCGGGGAGTCAGAGGATTGTGGAGGATGGTGCTCGGCGGCGCGGCGCCTAGCGCCACCACCTCACCTCGATGCCCAGGGGCTTGGCCATCAGCGGGGACACCGCGGCGGTGACGCTGCCGGCGAAGTCACTCTCGAGGGCATCGGCGAAGCTGCCATCGGTGAGCACGGCGCCCTCCCTCCAGGTGACCTCCTCGCTGGTCTGGGCCTGGAACAAGCCCTGGCAGTGGACCTCGGCGGTCTCCAGCTCCACCACGAAGGCGGCGGCCTGCAGGAAGCCGGCGATGCCGTCGCCGTTGTCGAGCACGGCCGGGGCGACGTTGGGGGCGGTCTCGTCGACAGCGAAGACCACCAGGTAGCGCTGCTCCCACAGCTCATCGATGACCCGCTCCCAGTCCGACTCGGCCGGCTGCAGACCGTCGGCTGCGAGGTCGTCGAAGCGGCTGAACATCACCATGCTGGTGAGCCAGTAGAAGCGGTCGCGATCGGTGGTGAAGTCGGAGGGGTCGGGGCTGGCGAAGCGGGCCATGAAGTCCAGGGATGCGTGCTCCAGCTCCACGGTGCCGTAGCTGTCGTCGATCACGCGCGCGTCGATCTTCGCACCCATGGATTCACTGTCGCAGAGCTCCACGTCGAGGCCGTCGAGGCGCACGGAGGCCACGGCCTGGTACGCCGCGCCCAGCCTCTGCTTGCGCTCGGCCCACTTGGCCTCCTTCTCGGCCGTGGCCACGGCCAGCTCCTCTTCCGAGGGCATGCTGCCGAACGCCAGGCCGAGGAAGGCGCCGAGGGCCAGGGTGGAGAGCAGGGAACGGGAAGGCATGGTCGGGGCTCCGGGAGGAGAGGCGCTCGCGGCCAGATAACCAGAACGCAGCCGCGGGAAGAAGAGGGGTTCGCCGAGGGGAGTTGTCCCGGATCGCCTTTCGGTCCTGCCCTGCTCGCGGGTCGAACTCATGAGCGGCCGCAAAAGGAGGGTGCCGTCATGACAAAGAAGTGGAGCATGATCTCGCGAAGCCACGGTGAGCACACCGCAGCCTTGACCGCCTTCGCCGCGCTCGCCCTGGCACAGCCGGCGGCGGCGCAGGACGTCGGGAGCGCGCTGGACCTGATGGAGGCGCTGTCCGATCCGGACCACGATGTCTGCAACGAGGAGGACCTGGCCGGGTTCCACGAGGCGATGCAGGCACTGGGCTACAGCGTCGAGTGCGGCAAGGTCCGCTTCCTCGAGGGGGTCGACGGCTACGGGGCCAATCCTTCCACGATCTACGGCTCGTACTTCTTCCCCACGGGCGCGGCGGATGGGTCCCTCGACCACACCAACCGGCTCCGCCTCTCCCGGGATGAGGCGCTGCTCCTGCTGGGCACCACCCCGCCGGAGGTGCACTACTTCGGCATCCAGACCTACCTGTACGAGCGCCAGGACTGGGACGTCTTCGCCAGCCTGGGGGACGCGTTCAACATGCGCAACATCGTCAGCCTCGACGGCAACGGCCTCGGTCGCCAGGGTCTCGAGGCCCGCTTCGGTGGCCTCGCCGCGGTGCTGAGCACCGCTGACGACAGCACCGCCGGGCACGTCACCGAGGCGCTCACGGCACTGCTGGGCGACTCGGAGATCACCGAGCGCGTGCTCAACCTCGAGCTGCTCCCCGAGGACACCTTGGAGATGGGGACCGAGAGCCAGCACGATGTCCTCATGCCCATCATCCGGGTGACGCCCCCCTCCGAGGGGATCGATCCCGATGGTTACCAGGTGGCCCGCGACTACATGGCCCTGGACCACGATGGCGAGCAGGTCTTCTCCGAGGGCACCCCCTCCCCACCGCTGGTCGCGCTGCGCATCACGCCAGCCGTGAGCCACGGTGACGAGGTCTACTACTACCAGCGAGAGGTCGACATCGAGCCCTTCCTCACGGACAGGGACATCCCCCCTGTGGGCGAGGTCTACGAGCATGACCTGCTCGGAATCCAGGACATGGACGACGAGATCGTGGAGATCCTGGAACGGATCGCCGCCGAGTACCCTGGCTGGACCGCTGCGGAGCGCCAGCTGATGGACTCCGAGCACCTCGATGGCTATCGCTGCATCGACGAGGGGCGGGACTGCCTCGGCGACACCCGGGACACCGCCTACCGCGGCTACGGCCCCCTGCTGCTGGACACCTGGGGTCACGGCAGCCGGGTGCTGTACGTCGTGGGGGTGCGCCACACGGACACGGGCATGGCCAGCTACGTCAACGTGGCCGTCAACGCCTCGAGCTCGTCCACAGGTCTGGTGAGCGTGCTGGACACCCAGCTGGAGGACAGCGCCAGCGCCTGGGTGGGCAACGACCTGGCCGACCGGATCTGGGTGATGGCCATCTCCCGGGACTGCGATGGCATCGACTCGTGCCTGGAGGTTCCCTACCGGGAGCTGGGCTGGGGGCAGGCGGTCACTGTGGCGGTGCGCGCCTATGTCAATCCCCTGACTGGCGTGGGACCGTCCTACGACGACATCGTCCACCCCTGGGTGCTGAGCTTGACGCCTACGGAGTGAGACGGCGCTGCCAGTGGGCTGGTCTGGAGAGGAGCCGGGTGCCGGAGCGCGTCGAGCACCTGGTCGCTTCGGATTCCGAGCGCTTGGTGGTATGGAAGTGATGTACGGAAGCACTCTCTCGGAGGACATCATGTCGTGGAAGTTGGCTGCCGCTCTCCTCGGATCTGCGCTCACGGCATGTTCTCCTGCCCAGCCCGACGACTCGCAGGACAGCAAAGGCACGGAGACCGGTGACTCGGACACCGACACCGACACCGACACCGACACCGACACCGACACCGACACAGCGCAAGACAGCGGCGTCGATGACGAACCCACGCCGGCTGAGGTCACCTTCGTCATCGCTGGGGACTGGGAAGGTGCCACGCTGACCTTCACCCGAATGGACACCGTCGAAGCGCTCTGGGGTGCCGAGGCCGAGGATGCCTACTCGACCGTCGTGAGTGAGAGTCCGTTCACCGTCACGCTGCCGCTCCCTGACGCGGAGACGATCGAGCTCGCAGATCCGGATCGTTTCTATGGGGGCTTGTTGTTCGCGCCCAGCCTGTTCGCCGACCAGGACGAAGACGGTGAGCGCGACGAAGACGAGGAGTTCGTGGGCACCTCTCGCGTCTGGATGCTCTACCTGGAGCAGGCTGACGAAGACGCAACGTCCGCCGGATTCCACACCGGCTGGAACGCGCTCCACCTCGACCTGGAGTTCCTGGAGATCGAGCTGTACGAACTCGATGATCTGCCCATGGTCGTGCGCAGAGAGAGCCTCGAGGTGGGTGGGCAGTGGCTGGGAACGGGGGAACCCGCCCAGCTGCGCTTCGGGCTGTATCCCGGGATCTGGACCACGGACGACGGCGTCGAGGCGCTGGAGGACGTTCCCTTTTCCTTGGGCGATGACTCCTCCTGGAGCTTGTCGATCTTCGGACCGCCACCCGACGAACACCTGATGGCTGCCAACTACAGCCTGGGTCGGGAGCTCGCCGTCGAGCTGCCCATCACCTTCGTCGACAGTGGTGAACAAGGCATGGATCCCTCGGACGAGCGACTGGACTGGTCCTGTACGGACGGAGACCACGTGGGGCTGGTCTACACACCCACGATGACGGACTTCGAGACCATGGTTCTGTACGGAAACCGGGGCCTGGGTCCGGGCTGGGGTGCGGTCGCGCAGCTATGGGAGGCTGATATCTACGGGCGCTCCCACGGCTGGCCGCTCGCCGAAGAACAATACCTCGAGCTGGACCTCTCCCCGGACTGCGCGCCGTTCTGATTCCCTCTTGGCTGCTGCACTCTGGGATTGCCGGGCGTGGAAGGTTGGATCAGCGGTGCTTGCAAGGCGGCGTCGCATCCGAATACCCTCGGCTATGGTCGCGCCCGAGCCCTACCCCGCAGCTGCGCCGCTTCGAAGCGAGTTCTTCGACGTGGCGCTGTTCGGCGTTCACGCAGCCGTGGGCCACATGCACCTGCACGTGGTGCTGGAGTTGGCCCAGCCTTTCGCGCGGGAGCGAGTGGTGCAGGCCGTGCGAGAGACCACGTCTGCCATCCCTGTACTGGGCAGCCGATACGTACCTGGCTGGTGGCGGGACCACTGGCAGCCCATGCCCGGATTTTCGGCGGAAGACGCCGTGGAGGTCATCGACGGCGACCCACGACGGGCGCTCGACGAGCTGCTGTCGAGGCCCCTCGAGCCCAGCGAGGGCTGGCCATGGCGGGTCTCCATCCTGCCAGGTACCCACGGGCAACGCTTGGTGGTGACCCTGCTGCACTGCGTGGCCGACGGCGCAGGCGCTCTGGCTGTGGCCGGTGAGCTCGCGGCGCGGCTCGCGCGGCAGCCCAGCGTTGACATCCACGGAGATCGGGGCTTCGGGCAACTGCTGCGCAGCCTGGGCTGGCGACAGCTCCCCCACGTGCTGGCGGGCTGTCTGCAACAAGGCGCACAGGCCCTGCTGCTGCCCTTGCTCAACCGCACGAAGCTGCCCACCGAACAGCTCGCCCCGCAGAGTCCGCGACGCGTCTTCCGCACGGTGGTGGTGGGCATCGGGCAGGGCAGCAGAGTGAGGGAGGTGTGTTCCCGAGTGGGCTGCTCGGTGAACGACGTGTTGGTGGGCGCCCTGGCTCTGCTCAACGCCTCGCTGGGACCGGGAGGCTGGCTGGGCAACCACTTCACGGCGGACCTGAGGCGCTACCTGGCCAGCCCCAGCTTGTCTGTGTGCAACCTCAGCGGCGCGGACTCCGTGGTCCTGAAGCGTGAGGCCGCTGACAGCCTGGACACAGCCGCGAAGGCGGTCGCACTCCGGACCGAGCGCATGAAGCGCCGGGCTGTGGGACTGCCCTTCGCCACGCTTCCAGCCCTGCTGTTCGGGGCGTTTCCCCACGCAGTGGTGCGCGCCTTCTCGGCGTTCTGGGGCCGCTGGACCAGCTTGCTGCTCTCCAGAGGCCTGGTGGTGACCAACATCGGCCCCATGGATCGCTACCTCGAGCCTCTCGGCGACAACCTGCTGGCAGCGTCGGTGCTGGGCCCCTTCGGTCGCGGCTCCCCTGTACCCATCATCACAGCGACGGGCTTCAGGGACCAGCTCACCCTGCAGATCAACAGCTATGACACCATCGATGCTGCCGCGTTGGACCGCATGGCACGCCTACTCGGGGAGAGCCTGGGCCGGGCGGCCGATGGTGAAGGCCCTGCGTCCATGCGCTGAAGTCAGCGCCCACCGTGCCCGTCGACCCGTTCACTGCGCATCGACGCAGCGCTGATCGGGGTGCGCCGCTGCACTGCCCGTGGGATGGGAGACCGAAGATGACGAGGAAGAGGTCCATCGAAAGGGCGACGGGAGCCTTGCGCCCGGTTCGGCCTTCACTGGTTCTTCAGGCAGAACGAGTAGTGCAGGTAGCGGCCGGTACTGTCCAGGCCCGTGGCGCCGGGACCGAGCTGCTTGGTCTCGGAGACCTCGAAGCCGCAGTCCACGATGGTCAGACCCACCTCGGCCAGGCGAGCGATGGCCAACGAGGACTCCCGGACATGCTCGTGATCCT
>CAZHIK010000088.1:0-5387 GCA_964532635.1 uncultured Enterobacterales bacterium | reverse complement strand
CGATGTACAGGACCATCCCGTCGGACCCGATGACGTCGGAGAGCGAGCGGAGCAGGCTCTCTTTGTCACCCTTGTGGGGGGCATAGCCGATGCCGGTGTTGATCAGAATGGCCAGATCGACGGATCCCGGTGCCAGCCCCAGATCCTCGGTGGTGCTGATGTGGAGATGGACCCGCTCTCTTCCGGGGAGGGCCAGGGTGTCGAGGGCGAAGCGGGCGAACTCCACCGAGTCGGCGTCGATGTCCAGCATCCGCAGCTCGCCGAAGGGCTCACCACTGGCCAGCAGGTTGATGGCGAAGGCCCCTGTGCCACAGCCGATATCGGCGAGCACGCTGTCGCCGTCGAAGCCTCCCTTGGGGAGCACGCTGGTGGCGAAGGTGCTGGAGTACGCCCGCAACACCAGCTCGGGATCGTCCGCGATGCGCGCCAGCTCCACCCGCATGCTCTCTTCGTCGAGCCAGGGCATGTCCTCCCGCTCGAGCTCCTGGAGGTTCAGCGTAGGCGGGATGTGAAGACCCACATCACCTTCGTCTTCGGCCGACATCACGCCCCAGAAGGCGAGCACCAACAGCGCGGACGCGAGCGTGAGCCCGCCGAGCAGCATGACCAGGCGCGGCCAGAGCGGGGGGGACCGGTCCTCGGAGGTGGTTTCCATGCCCGAGGGCTATCCGAGCAGCGCTGGGCAGGGCAAGCAGACTCCCTGGTGCTGGCCCCGTCGCTGCATAGCTGGCTACGTTCCCGGGATGCGGATGCCTGGCCCCCAGCTGCGTGACGCCCAGGAGGGCAGCCCGCCGCCCCTGTCGCGGCCTGGGGCACATCCCGGCCCCAGCCCCGTTGTCGGCCTGCTCCTCGCTGCCCTGCTGGCCGGCCATCCGGGGCCTGCCGTGGGTGCGGATGTCGAGGGCTGGCGCCATGGAGGGAGCGGGGTGGCCGAGGGTGCCGAGCCACCGATTCCGGGCGCCCCCGACACGGAGATCCGCTGGAAGGTACCCACGGGCTCCTGGGGAAACGCTTCGCCCGTCAGCTTCGGAGACCAGGTCTGCATCACAGAGGAGCCCACCACACTGGCCTGCTACGACAAGGACAGCGGCACCCTCCGCTGGTCCGCCAGCAACGGCTTCGTCGACACGCTCGAAGGCGACGCCCGTGAGGAGATGGTGGAGCTGTTCGTGAAGCTGGACCGGGACGAGGCCCGGCTGGACGAGGTCAGGGTGGAGCTGGGCCGCGTCCAGCGCGAGCTGCGCCAGCCCGATGCGGACAGCGCCGTCGAGCAGGAAGCCCAGCGGTTGGTCCTGGAGATGGACGCGATCAAGGCCAGGCTCACTCCCTGGCGAGACATGCGGCTCACCGAGGACATGGGGACCATCGGCTACGCCTCGCCCACCCCCCTGGTGGTAGACGACTCCATCTACGCCCTGTTCGGCAGCGGCGTGCTGTCGCGCTTCACCAAGTCCGGCGAGCGGCTCTGGTCGGTGTGGCTGGGACAGCCGCTGGTGCCGATGATCGGGAACGACACCGGCTCTGCTGCCTCACCGCTGATGGTCGACGGCGTCGTCGTGGCTCCGTTCGGCCGTTTGGCAGGCGTGGAACCTGGGACCGGGCAGGTGCTGTGGCGCAGCGTCGAGTACCCACACTTCGGCACGCCAGCCGTGGTTCAGGTCGAAGACCGACCGGTGCTCATCACTCCGGGAGGCGACCTTTTGAGCCCGAAGGACGGCGCCGTGCTGGGGCCCAGCCTGGGACAGATCGACTTCGTCGGCCCCGTGACCGCAGGCACGACGGTCTGGACCATCGGTGCCGACAGCACGAAGATGGACATCGAGTCCACCTGGGGAAGGGCCTTCGAGCTGGGCGTCCAGGCCGACGGTGGGCTCACGATCACGAAGCTCTGGGAGCGCCAGCTCAATCCGCGAGCCACCTGGGCCACCCCGCTCGCCTTCGATGAGCGAGTCCTGGTGTTGTACGTCTCCGGCGAGCTCGACGTGCTGCACGCCAGCACCGGTCAGCAGCTGTCGCGCACGGACACTACCGAGTCTGCCTCCAACGGTTCACCGAGCCCGATCCTGGGCAACGATGTGGTGATCATCGGGTACGAGAGCGGCAACCTGCAGGCCTATTCCTGGGCCGAAGAGCCCCGCTTGCTGGGAGAGCAGCGGCTCGAGCCCCACTTCGCCACCCCCCTGCTCGAGGGCGATCGCATCTACGTGCGTGGCCTCGAGCACCTGCACTGCATCGATTGAGCGAGCCGATGGACCACCTCACGAGCACCCGCACCGTCGCCCTCGCCGCGCTGATGTCAGCCGTCGGGGCTTGCACCACCGAAGAGGACAACCCCGAGGCCACTCCCCGTCCCAACCGCGGGGCACCCTCGCTGTGGGGCGATCTCTTCTCGGGCGAAGGCGAACCCCCGGATGGGATGTTCCGCTGCGACTGGGAGGGCGACTTCTTCCGGGACGCTGTGTGGGGCTGCTTCACATGGATCGAGGGCGACACCTTCTGGATGGGCGCCCAGTCCACCGATCCCGACCAGCCCGCCTACGATCCTCGTGCGAGGCCGGACGAGGGCCCCCCCAGGAAGGTCACGGTCGACGGGTTCTGGGCCCAGCCGATGGAGGTGCAACGGTCGATGTATCGACAGTGCGTCGAGCGCGGCGCCTGCAGGCGACCCTCCGTGGATCAGAGCGGCTCCATCCGCCTGACCAACGTGGAAGATCCCGGCTCCGCCAACGGTGTCACCTGGGCGGAGGCGCAGGCCTACTGCGCCCATGCCGGTGGTCGCCTGCCCACCGAGGCGGAGTGGGAGTACATGGCCCGGGGCGACCGCGCCTGGCGCTTCCCCTGGGGTGACCAGGTCCACTGCGCGGTGAGGGAGCCTGGGGTGGAAGGTCGAAACGAGCTCCTCGCGACCCTGGGGGACGACCCCGATGGCATCGCGTCAACTCCGGTGGACGAGTCCCACTGGGACGACATCGACTGCAGCCTCGAAGGGCCCCCGGGTTCCCACCCCAGCCGCATCTACACGCCCAAGAACGGGCTGATCACCTTCGGTCTCGATCCAGATCAGCACAGCGAGGAGTTCGGCCTGTACCGACTCGGCGGCGGCCTGTGGGAGTGGGTGGGCGATCACTACGCCGAAGACAGCTACCAGCACCCACCGAGCGACAACCCCACCGGCCCCACGACCGGTCACCGGCGCGTTCAGCGGGGTGGTGGCTGGATGTCACGCTCGGTCTGGGAGTTCCGCAGCGCCCATCGCGCCTCGCTGGCCCCGGAGCTGCGCATGCCGGACGTCGGCTTCCGCTGCGTGATCCCCGCTACGGACTGATGGCGTCCGGCCGCGGCGCCGTTCGCGCGATGCGGACGCCCAAGAAGTCGTAGCGGGTGGGCGCGAGATCGGCGCGGCGGTTGCCGGCCCGGGTCGCGCGGGGATGATCGGTCCAACCGCCCCCCCTGAACACCCTGTGGGGTTCCCCCTCGGCACCCCAGGGATCGGTCACCGCGCGGGTGAGCGAGTCCGTCGGCATGCCGTCGTGGCACCACTCCCAGACGTTGCCGTGCACATCGTACAAGCCCCATGCGTTGGGCTCGAGCTGTGCCACGGGCCGAGACCGGGTGTTGCCCGTGCTGCCGCAGTACCAGTCCAGGCTCGAAAGCGTCGTGCCGTCATCGAGCACCACGGGCTGGCCGCACTCCCTGATGTCGGCCGCCTGCAGGTCGCCACCGTTGGAGAACGCGGCCCGGGAGCCAGCCCGCGCGGCGTACTCCCACTCGGACTCGGTGGGCAGACGGTACCCCTCGCAGTGGTAGGGGGTCTCGTTCCCCCTGTCCAGCTCGCACTCCACCGACGGGCCCTCACCCGAACAGTCGTAGCAGGCAGGGAGCCCAGCCACCGCGGACACCGCGTTGGCGAACGCCGCGGCTTCGTTCCAGCTGATGCTCTCCACCGGGCAGTCGCCGCCGCAGTCGCGGAAGCGGGAGGGTTGGTAGCCCACGAAGCGAGCGAATTGATCCTGGGTGACCTCGGTGACACCCAACACGAAGTCGCGGGAGAGGGTGACGCGGTGGAGCACCTCGAGCTCCGCGACGCGGCCTGCCTCGGTCTCGGGGCTGCCCTGGATGAACGTGCCGGCTGGAATGCGCGCCATCCGCAGGCCCTGGTGCTCCTCGAAGGTGACCTCGCGGGCTTCGGAGGGTGGAATGCTCAGCTCATCTCCCAGGTCCGAGCCGGGCGTCCCGTCTCCTTCGACCTGCGACGAGGAGCAGCCCACCGCCACCGAGGCGATGAACCCCGACAGGAACAGGGCAGTGGTCGGGCTCACGGTCGCGACTCCTCGGCGTCCGAGGCAACCGGCGACAGCCCCTCGAGCAACTCCAGGGCCTCGGCGTTGTCGGGGGCGTTGCGCAGGGACTGCGCCAACAACGACCTCGCCGCGTCGGGCTGACCCTGGGCGATCCGGAGGCGGGCCAGGCCGTTGTACTTCTGGAAGTCGGTCTCCGGCTCCAGCTCGATGGCCAGCTCGAAGGAGCGCTCCGCCCGCTCGGCCCGACCGGTTCGCAGGTAGAGGACACCCAGGCCCTCGTGGGGACACGACCAGCCGGGCGCCCCGGCGGCCACCGCACGCTCGAGCAGCTGCTCGGCCCGCGCGTAGTCACCGCGGTTCAGCGCCACGGTGCCCAGGCCGTGCAGAGCCAAGGGGTCGTCGGGTTCGGACTCGAGCAGCCTGTGGTAGACCCCCTCAGCCTCGCTCCAGCGCGACAACCTGGTGTAGGCGTTGCCCAGCCCGACCAGCGCAGGGACGTGGTGCGGCCGGTGCTCGAGCAGCGCCTCGAAGCTCGCCAACGCCTCTTCGTACCGACCCCGCCTCATGTCCAGGTCCCCCTGGGCCAGCAGGACCATGTCGCGCTCGAGATCGGAGAACGCGAAGTCCGCATAGGTGTTGACCACAGGCCAACGCTCCAGGCTCCGCGCTTGGGACAACAACCCCTCGGCTTCTTTGATCTGATGACCAGCGAGGGCCACGTGAGCGAGCCCCGCCAGGCTGGCGGTGGTCGGTCCCTGATCTGCGATGGCTGCGTCGAAGCTGGCTCGGGCGAGCTCGTGCTCTCCCTGCAGCACGCGGGTGTACCCCTCGGCCACCAGCAGCGTCGGGCGACCGAGATCGATGGCGGTGTCCCCCTCGTCGGGCCCACGCTCGATGGCCGCCAGCGCCAGGGCGAGATGCTCGAGCGCCGGCTCCGAGTCGCCGAGCTCGAGGTAGTACTGGGCGAGCATGAAGTGGCTCTCGCGACGGTTGGGCTGCACCGACAGGGCTCGCTCGAGGGCCTGCCGCGCCCGGTCGGGGTCACCCAGCCGTCGGTAGACGCTGCCCAGCGCGTAGTAGGGGCAG
>CAZHIK010000087.1:0-15105 GCA_964532635.1 uncultured Enterobacterales bacterium | reverse complement strand
GCCCCCCGGGCGGCTGGGGGCGGAGGAGCGGGCGTGGGTACGGGTCGGCTGGGGCCGTCGCCCACCGGCAGGTGGGTGAGCAGACGGACCAGATCGAGGGTGGCTTCGGCGGCGGGCTCGAGCAGGGCCGGAGACACGCGGGCCCACAGCTCATCGGCTTCTTCGGCGGGCCGCTCGTTGACCAACTGGAGGAAGCGGTCGTAGCGCGCGCGACGCCCCGGATCGGACAGCACGCGCCACGCTTCTTCGAGCGAGACCCGCTCGTCCTCGAGGGCGGCGGTGTCCATGCCCCGCTGCCGCGCGGCACGAAGCCGCTTGGACAGGGTGGAGAGGGTCTGCTCATAGGCGTGCTGGAGCAGCTCCGGCTCGGAGTCGGGCGGGACCAGAAGGATCTCGTAGAAGCTCGTCTTCATGGGGCCTCCGGGGGCGGGGCCAGCGTGTGGAGGGCACGGCGCAGGGCCTCGGCCAGGGCGGCATCCTGCACAGGGAGCAGGGTGCGCGGATCGAGCAGTAGCGCGTCGTGGT
The DNA here is from genome assembly GCA_964532635.1 of uncultured Enterobacterales bacterium. GTDB lineage: Bacteria > Myxococcota_A > UBA796 > UBA796 > JAFGLY01 > CALDOK01. The sequence goes on along the minus strand of CAZHIK010000087.1, from coordinate 14,580 downwards.
ACTGCCGGCCGATCACCGAGGGTCGATCCTGACGCAGCTCGGCGGCCAGGGCGTGGGGAGAGATGCCCCGGACCACGATGGCCACGGAGCGCAGGGGAAGCTCGGGCAAGGCACCGGCGCCGGCACGACCTTCGACGGGCTGAACACGAAGGTCGAGGTCGGGGCGATCCACCCGGTCGAGGATGGCGCGACAGCGGGGCTCGAGATCCACCGGACGAAGCCCCATCATGGACACCGCGGTGAGCTCGTCGCTGCGCTCTTCCTGGTACAGCCGCAGGGTGGCGTCCAGGGCCGCGATGGCGAGCTTGTCCAGCCGCAGCGCCCGGTAGAGCGGATGGCGCCTCAGGCGACGGATCAGATCACCGCGGCCGACGATGATGCCGGCCTGGGGCCCACCGAGCAGCTTGTCACCGCTGAAGGAGACGATGTGGACGCCCGCGTCGAGCACATCGGAGACGGTAGGCTCGTCGGTGATCTCCGGCAGCAGGTTGCCGGAGCCCAGGTCCTCAGCCAGCCACAGACCGTGCTGCTGGGCCAGGGCCGCCAGCCCAGCACGATCCGGATCCTCGGTGAAGCCCACGATGCGGAAGTTGGAGCGGTGGACCTTGAGCAGCCCCACGGGCGGAGGATCACTCTGCTCCACGGCCCGCGCGAAGTCGGCCACTCGGGTGCGGTTGGTGGCGCCCACCTCGAGCAGGCGAGCCCCGCCGGCCTCGGCAACCTCGGGGATCCGGAACGAGCCGCCGATCTCGACCAGCTCACCCCGACTGACCACGACCGAGCGGCCGCGGGCCAGGGCCGTGAGCATCAGCAACACCGCGGCAGCGTTGTTGTTGACCACCACCGCATCCTCCGCCCCGGTGAGCTGTCGGAGCCGGCGCTGGACCACGGCCAAGCGCTCGCCTCGGTGGCCGCTGTCCATGTCCATCTCGACGGTGGCGTAGCCCCGAGCCGCGGTGGCCACGGCAGCCTGTGCCGCGGGGGCCAGGGGAGCACGGCCGAGGTTGGTGTGCAGGATGACGCCGGTGGCGTTGAGCACTTCGCGCACAGCGGGCTCGCGCTCGGCGGACACACGGTGCAGGATGGCCGCCACGATCTCGGCCTGTTCGGGCACACCAGCGCCTTCGTTCAACACCCGGGCGCGGATGAGCTCGAGCTGCCGGCGCGCTGCCCGCAGCACCAGCGGCCGCGGGAGCTCCAACAGCGCGGGAACCCGCAGCAGTCGATCCACCGAGGGAAGCGAGGCGAGGGGCGAAGAGGAACGAGGCATGGAGGAGGTCTATCCGATTCCGACCACGAAAGAAGATCGCGGGATACCGGACCCACTCATGAACACTCTCATCTACGCCTCGGTCGCTGTGCTCTCGGTCGCGCTCCCCCTGCGGGTGTACCTCCAGGACCGCGGCAGCCGACTGCGGGTCCGCTTCGCCCGGCTCGGCCTCAACCTGGCCTGGGTCTACGCCGCCTTCGCCGGCTACCTGATCACCGGGATGCCCCTGTGGGACTTGGCCTACGGCGCGGGAGCGGCCTTCCTTCCTGTCACCCTCTACGGCTTCCTCGCGGCCATGTTGCGTCGCCCCGTGCCCACCGACAGCCGACTCGAGGGCCGCATGGCCTGGGCCTGTCTGGCGGTGGCGGTGGCCTATCTGCTGGGCCAGGCCATCCTCTTCCTCGGGCGCCCCGTGGGCAGCCCGGCGGCGATCATGCTCGGCCTGTGGGTGTTCTCGGGGCTCGGCTTCGACATGGTGCTGGTGTTGGAACACTACCGCCGCACCACCCAGCGGGTCACCCGGGCCAGGCTGGCCTACCTCCTGGGGCTGCTGGGCTGCGCGATGGGCTTCAGCGCCATCGAGGTCATCGCCCGCACCATCCAAGGCTTCCCGGAGCCCACCAGCCTGGACCTGTTCACCGCCCCGTCCCTGCTCCAAGGCGCGCTGCCACCCATGGGTGTGCTCTTCACCGGCGTGCTGGTCTACTTCATGCACCAGGTGCTGGTGCTGTACCGCTTGCTCGACCTGCACGAGATCTTCAGCCGCACCCTGACCTTGGCCATCTGCGCGGCGCTGCTGGTCGGCGCCCAGGTGCTGGCCATGGCCTGGAGCGACACCGCCAGCCACAGCCCCTTGCACAGCACCTGGCTGATGCTGGTGGCCACGGTCATCTTCCTGGCCGTCTACGACCCCCTCAGGAGAGGCGTGGAGCAGCGCCTGAGCGCGAGGCTCAACCAGCGAGGCAAGCTGCTGGCCGACTCCCTGGGCGAGGTCGCGGAGGCGCTGCCCAAGGCCATCGGGATGGCCACCGCCTACGAAGCCATGCTCCAGCCCCTGGTGTCCAGCGGCCGGGTGCCCTACGCCACGGTCTACCTCTGGGACCAGGACCGGGGGCACTTCGCCCGCGCCGCCCACCGAGGCGAGCGCAGCCCCGAGCCCCTCGAGGCCGTCCCACCGGTGGGCATGGCGGACACCCAGGGGCGTGTCTCGCCCTGGCTGGTCCGTGGGGAGCTGATCCGCACCGCCCGGCGCGGCGGCGCCGGGGCCGACACGGCTGGCCAGCGCGCCCGGCTGCTCAAGGCGCTCGGTCTCGACGTGCTGTTCCCCCTCTCGAGCGGCGACCTGGTGCTGGGCTGGCTGGGTCTCGAGGACGAGCCCGGCGCCGACGGCTTCTCGCAGGAGGAGCTCTCGCGACTTCGCCACGTGGCCGACCAGCTCACCGTGGTGCTCGAAAACGTCCACGGCTTCCACCAGCTCGAGGAGCAGCACCGCCTGGCGGCCCTGGGCACCATGGCCGCGGGCCTGGCCCACGAGATCCGCAACCCCCTGGCCGCCATCAAGGGTGCAGCCCAGCTCCTCGAGCCAGCGGCCCCGGCTCACTCGGCCGACGAGGACGGCCCCGCCGAGTTCGTCGGGATCATCATCGAGGAGGTCGACCGCCTCGAGGAGGTGGTGGATCGCTTCCTGGACTACGCCAGACCCCTTGTACTCCAGCCCGAGCCAGTGGACCTCAACCGCTTGGCCACCAAGGCCGTCGAGCTGCTGGAGCGCCAGAGCCTGGACGAGGGCATCGAGATCGACCTGGCCCTCAGCGAACCGCTCCCCCAGGTCCCCGGCGACGCCACGCTGCTGCTGCGCGTGGTCGACAACCTGCTCCGGAACGCCACCCAGGCCCTGACCCGCCTCGAGGACCCCCAGGCCGAGCGCAGGGTGCGGTTGCACACCCGCCTGGGCCACGCCTTCGGCCACGGCCGCGGCCCCTCCACGGTGGACATCGTGGTGGAGGACACCGGGCCGGGCGTGCCCGAGCAGGACCGCGACAAGCTCTTCATCCCCTTCTACACCCGCCGCGCCGGGGGCACCGGACTGGGACTGGCCCTCAGCCGGCGCATCGTCCACGCCCACGGCGGCGATCTGGAAGTGGGGGCGCGCCCAGGAGGAGGTGCCCGCTTCACCATCCTGCTCCCCCTGGTGCCTCCCGAAAGAAAGCTCGACGGGCCGGTGACCCAGACGACCTAGTCGGGCACCGAGGCGTGGCGTTCCTGCAGGGCCGCGGGGTCGTCGGTGTCGCTCGGCCCGGCCTCGGCCGCCACGGCACCGGGATCTGTGGTGCCCAGGTCGCCGGTGTCGATGTCGGCAGCGGGGATGGCCAACTCCTCGACGTGGCCGTCACCGACCGCAAAGAAGGCCAGCTCGCCGTTCTCGTCGTAGGCCTCGTAGGTCTCCACGGGCACCCACCCCCCCGCGACCCAGTCGGTGCCGTCGAAGTAGCCAGGCCGCCACATCATGCCCTCGGGGGACTGCCCCTCGGGCTCCCAGTAGCCAGCCACGTACTCGTCCTGATCGTTCACGTGGGCACCAACCCAGGTGAAGCCCACCCTCACCGATGGGCGCCAGAAGCCCGTGACCCAGATCCGGCCGTTCCAGTAGCCCGAGACGTAGGTCCAGCCCGAGCGGGGCGCGGGGCCGACGTACTCGCAGTGGCCCGGGACCCACCGGCCGCCGTGGCCGGGGTGGCCCGCCACCCACACGTTGTTCACACCGGGACAGGGCTGCGGGGGCACCCTGACAGCGGTCTTGACCACGACCCGCACCGGAGGCACCACGACCCGCACCGGAGGCGGAGGCGGCTTCCGGACATGCTTGTGGCGGTGGCGCCGCTTGTGGGCCTCGGCATCGGTCGAAGAGGCCAGCGCGAAGGCGAGGCATGTGAGCAGGGGCAGGAGGTGGCGCATGATGGGTCCGTGGATGGGGCGGCGCGGCTCGCCCGGGGCGAGCGCTCCGACGAGGGGGCGCGCGGGTCTATTCGAGGAAAGTTCGAACCGGCATGCTACGTTGCGGCGGTGCCCGATCCCGTCACCATCGCCGCACGCGTCCGACGCTGGCCCGACCACGGCGTCCAGGGTCCCCTGACGCTCGAGCTCTACCCCACGCTGCGCTGCAACCTGGACTGCAGCTTCTGCGACACCACCGATCGCCACCGCCCCGGCCAGCCCGAGCTGTCCGCCGAACGTCAGCTGGCCCTGCTCGACGAAGCCGCAGAGCTGGGGGTGAAGCGGCTGTTCCTGCTGGGCGGTGGCGAGCCCCTGGCGGCCCGCAAGCTCGCGCCGGAGCTGATGGCCCGGGCCAAGGCCCTGGGCATGGAAGGCATCCTCACCACCAACGGCACCCTGCTGGGCTCGGCCCTGCGGGAGCAGCTGGTCGCCACCGGCTGGGACGAGATCCACTTCTCCATCGATGGTCCCACGGCGGCCATCCACGACCACCTGCGCGGTCGTCCCGGATGCTTCCACACCGTGGTCACCAACATCTGCCGGCTGCGGGCCCTCCGGGATCGACGTGGAGTCGACCGCCCTGGGATCGCGCTGCACTTCGTGCTCACCCGCACCAACTTCCACACCCTCGAGGACATGGTCCGCCTGGGCCACACCCTGGGCGCCTTCCGCATCGACTTCGACGCCCTGATCGCCTACGCCCCCGAACAGCTGGCCCTGAAGCTCCAGCCCCACGAGCAGGCGCAGGTGCCCCAGCTCGCCCGCCGAGCCATGACGCTGGCGCAGGAGCTGGGCATCGCCACCACCCTCGAGCACTTCACCGACACCCGCAACCTGGACCGAGGAAGCGACAGCGGCGCCCTCGCCGTGGAGCCCTCCCCCCAGGCCACCGTCGGTGACGACATGCTCTCCCAGCTGCGCCGAGCACCCTGCCTCAAGGCCTGGCACTACCTGGTGGTCCAGGCCGACGGGCGCACCAGCCCCTGCTGCGTCCTGGCAGGCCAGGGCGAGTCGGTGGCCGAGCGCAGCCTGGTGGAGGTCTGGCGCACCGGAGACTTCCTGCAACAGATCCGCCAGGCCATGCTCGCCGGCACCCCTCCCCCTCGCTGCAGCGAGTGCTCTGCCAACATCCTGGCCCACGAGCGCGTCGTGCGCGAGCTCGTGTAGGATCTCGGCATGGCCGTCTACCTCAACCTCGAGCTCACCGATCACTGCAACGTGTGCTGCCCCATGTGCAGCCAGTCGCTGCGTCAGCTCGCCCACGGTGAGGCCAAGAGCTTCATGAGCTGGGACACCTGGCGACGGGTGCTGTCCGGTCTCGAAGACGCCATCGAGGAGGTCCATCTCTGCCCCCACTGGCTGGGGGAGCCCACGGTCCACCCCGACTTCGACCGCATGGTGGAGTACGCCTTCGCCATGAACCGTGACAACCGACTGTTCCGAACCTTCAAGCTCCACACCAACGGGGTGCTGCTGCTCCCCGAGCGCTCCCAGCGGATCGTGCGGCTGGCGTGCTCGCCCGACCAAGCGCCCGACACCTTCACCACGGTGCACTGGAGCTTCGACGCCGACTCCCCTCAGACCTATGCCAAGGTCAAGGGAACGGACCGCTTCCAGCGGGTGGCCGACAACCTGGCGGCCTTCGTGCAGGCGCGCGAGGACGCAGGGCTGGTCTACCCCACCGCTCACATCGCCTTCGTGGTCCAGCCAGACAACGCCCACGAGGCGCGGTCTTTCGTGGATCGTTGGGGTGCAGTGCTGGAGCGCACCGGCCGCCCCTGGCAGCTCACCGCGGACTGGCCGGCCCAGGACCGCGACGCCATCTATATCCGCCCCCTCAACCAGGCCGACCAGGCCGCCGCAGACGCCCTGCACGCCCGCACCTGTGTTCAGCTCGGCATCGCCCAGGAGGGCGAGGTGCTGCGGGCCGCGGAGTCCTTCTGATGCGTCCCCTCCTCGCCGTCCTGGTCCTGGTGCTCGCAGCCTGCTCGCCCCATGGTGTGATCCGCACCGAGCGGGGCGCAGACCGCGTCCGCACCGCCTTTCACATCGCCACCGAACTGTACGGCTCCCCAGCCACCGCCGTGGTCGTTTCCAACAGCCACTTTCCCTGCTCCCTGCCCACCCAGCCCGATCCGGACGCCATCACCGAGGCCGAGCTGGACTACTACATGGCCTGGAACCGCGAGGGCTCGGTGGTGCTGGCCTTCTTGCTGTTCACCTGGGACGTCAGCGCCAGGGCCGGGGAGTACCCCGTGAGCGAGGCGGCCTCGCCCTACGGGCTGGACGAGGTGGAGCCCCGCGCGGCCTTGGCCGCCTACCGGGCCGTGTGGGAGTCCGAGGTCTCCGAGGACGACGGCCTGTACCGCGAGTACGAGCCGGTGATCGAGGAAGAGGTCATCCCCGTGGAGTCACCGGGCACGGTGGACGTCCAGGTCGAAGAAGACACCCTCATCGGCCGCTTCGAGCTCAGCAGCCTGGACGTGTCCGGCCGCTTCGTCACCCAGGCCTGCGCCGAAGGCAGCGCCGACGTGCTCGACTACCTGGACCTGTTCACCTCCAGCCCGCCGGACACCACCGAAGACTCGGGTATCCGGTACGAGGGAGCACGATGAGCCGCGAGCGCCGCCCGCCCTGCGCTGGCCTGTGGAACACGCCCATGGTCCACACCGATGGTCGGCTCACCACCTGCTGCCTCGACGAGCACATGGAGAACGTGCTGGGCAACCTTCGCGACAACAGCATCGCCGAGCTGTGGTGGGGCCCAACCATCCACCGCTGGCGGGTGGCACAGATCGAAGGCCGCTTCGACGACTCGGGCCCCTACTGCAGCCGCTGCAACTGGCGAAGTGCTGGCTCCTACCCCCCGGACAAGGTCCGCGAGTACCTCGATGTCCACAGTGACGGGCACAGCGCTGGCCCGCAGGACGAAAACGAATAGGATCGGCCTGCGACCCGCATTCCTCGAGAGGACTCCATGCCCGGTGCCGAGCACAGCCCTGCGCCCGACCTGGCCATCGAGATTCGAGGCCTGCAGAAGATCTACTACTCGGGCTTCCTTCGCAGACCCTTCACCGGCCTCGACGGCCTGGACCTCGAGGTTCGACGGGGCGAAGTGTTCGGCTTCATCGGTCCCAACGGAGCCGGCAAGACCACCACCATCAAGTGCCTGGTGGGCCTGCAGTACCCCACCGCGGGCCAGGCCTTCCTGCTCGGGAAGCCCATCTCCGACCCAGAGACCCGCCGCAAGCTGGGCTTCCTGCCCGAGCGGCCCTACTTCTACCAGCACCTCACCGCACGCGAGTTCCTGGACTTCTACGGCCAGCTGTTCGACATCCCCACCGATGTGCGCGGTCGGCGCGTCGAAGAGTTGCTCGAACGGGTCGATCTGGCCCGCAAGGCCGACACCCCCTTGCGCCAGTACTCCAAGGGGATGCTGCAGCGTGCTGGTGTGGCCCAGGCCCTGATCAACGATCCCGAGCTGATCATCCTCGACGAGCCCATGAGTGGCCTCGATCCCCTGGGTCGTATGCTCATCCGTGACCTCATCCTCGAGGAGAGGCGTCGCGGCCGCACCGTCTTCTTCTCCAGCCACGTCCTGTCCGACGTCCAGAGCATCTGCAATCGGGTGGGCCTGATCGCCGGTGGCAGGCTCCGCGCCCTGGGCTCCATCGACGAGCTGCTCTCAGAGCAGGTGGAGCACGTGGACTGCACCGTCCGCGTCACCGGCGACGTCGAGCTCGAGGGCACCGTGGTGGCCAGCCAGGGCGACGAGCGCATCCTCCGCCTGCCCCCCCACCAGCTCGACGGACTCCTCGCGCAGGTCCGCGCCGCCGACGGCCAGGTCGTCCAGGTGATCCCCAACCGCAAGACCCTCGAGGACCTGCTGCTCACCGAGCTGGGCCGCAACGATCCGGCACCGCCCCAGGAGGTGTCGTCGTGAACCGTATCTGGGCCATCGCACGCAACACCCACCGCGAGGCCATCCGCGACCGGGTGCTCTACTCCCTGCTGTTCTTCGCCTGCGTCATGCTGGTCGCCTCCCTGGTCACCGAGGAGATCACCATCGGCGACCAGCAGAAGATCGTGCGCGGCACCGCCTTGGGCGCCATCTCCCTGTTCAGTTCGGTCATCGCCATGTTCCTCGGCGTGTCCCTGGTCTACAAGGAGCTGGAGCGCAAGACCATCTACACCATCGCCTCGAAGCCCATCCCCCGCTGGATGTTCGTGCTGGGCAAGTACAGCGGTCTGCTGCTCACACTGGCCGTCAACCTGGCGATCATGGCGGCGCTGTACGTGCTGCTGCTCGGGTTGCGCATCGGGATGCCCGACCCCTCCCTGCTCGCGTTCCTGGGGCTGCTGTTCGTGGAGCTGATGCTGCTCACCGCTTGGGCCACCCTGTTCTCCACCTACTCGGGCCCCACCACAGCCACCGCCTTCACCCTGGCGGTCTTCGTGATCGGGCACCTCGCCGACGACATCTGGTCCTTCGGCCACCAGGCCGAGAGCCTCTGGGTCCAGCGCGCATCCGAGCTGCTCTACTGGTTGCTGCCCAACTTCGAGGTCTTCAACGTCCAGCCCGAGGCCACCCACGAGCTGGCCATCGGCCTGGACCGCATCGCCACCGCCAGCGCCTATGGTCTGGCCTACACGGCGGTGGTGCTCGTCTGGGCCATCCTGGTCTTCCAACAGCGGGACTTCAAGTAGTCCATGACCCTCCCCATGGTGCCCATGGTGGACCTGGCGGCGCGCCATCGCCGCCTGGCTGCAGCCACCGAGGCTGCGGTGCTCGAGGTGCTCCGCTCCGGTCGCTGGATCGGGGGGCCACCGGTCGAGCAGCTCGAGGCCCGTGGGGCCGCCTTGTTCGGTCGCGCCCACGCCGTCGGCGTCAACAGTGGCACCGACGCGCTGATCCTCGCCCTGCTGGCGCTGGGGGTACAGCCTGGCGACGAGGTGCTGGTCCCCGCCCTCAGCTTCTTCGCCACCGCTGGGGCCGTGGCCCGCGCGGGCGCTCGACCCGTGGTGGTGGACGTGCGCCAGGACGCGCCCCTGCTCTGCCCCGACGCCGCTCGCCGAGCCCTGGGGCCCCACACCCGCGCCGTCATCCCCGTCCACCTCTTCGGGATGCGCTGCGAAGATCCGGCCCTGCCGGTGCCAGCCATCGAGGATGCGGCCCAGGCGGTGGGCTGGGACCCACCCGCCGGACTCGGCGTCCTCACGGCCGTCAGCTTCTACCCCACCAAGACCCTGGGGGCCGCGGGCGACGCGGGCCTGGTGGCCACCGACGATCCCCAGCTGGCCGACACCCTGCGCCGACTGGCCAACCACGGCGGGGTGACGGGCGAGCCCCACCTGCACCAGCGCTTCGCGGGCCACGTCGGCCTCAACAGCCGCCTCGACACCATCCAGGCCGCGGTGCTCGGGGTCCAGCTCCAAGACCTGCCCCGACGGGTGGCGCGGCGTCGTGCTGTCGCGGCAGCCTACGACGCGGCCCTGCCCCCGAGCGCTCGGGCGGTCGCCCGCCAAGCCGGGGATCCCATCCATCACTACCTGCTGAACAGCTCGGTGCGGGACGATCTGGCCGCGTGGCTCCGCACTCGAGGCGTGGCCTCGGCCATCTACTACCCGCGGCCGCTGTCGGCCCAACCAGCGCTTCGACCCCAGGCCGCCTGCCCCAACGCGGAGCGTTACTGTGCGGAGTGTCTCTCCCTGCCCTGCCACGGCGAGCTGACGGACGCCCAGGTGGAGCGCGTGTGTTCGGCCCTCAGTGAGTTTCGCCCATGAGCCCCTGGATCGTGTTGCAGCTGTTCGTGCTCTTCCTGGGGCTCTGCCTGGGCAGCTTCCTGAACGTGTGCATCGCCCGCATGCCCGACGATCGCTCGGTGGTCACCCCGCCCAGCCACTGCCCCCACTGCGGGGGAGGCATCGCCTGGTACGACAACATCCCCATCCTGTCCTGGCTACTGCTGCGAGCGCGCTGCCGGCACTGCGGCAACGGGATCGCCGCCACCTACCCCCTCATCGAGGCCATGACGGGCCTGCTGGTGCTCTTGTGCTGGCGCCAGGCGGTGCCCGGGATCCACGCCCTGGACGCGGCCCACATCGCGTTGTTCGCCTACCACACCGCCTTCGTCTGCATGCTCATTGGGCTCACCTTCATCGACCTCGAGCACTACATCATCCCCGACGAGTTCAGCATCTATGCGGTGCCCGTTGGGGTGCTGGGGGCGGTGGGCATCGGCCTGTTGGCGCCGGATCTGGCCCCCACCTGGCAGCAGGCCCTGATCGGGGCGGTGGTAGGCGGCGGCTTCCTGCTGGCAGTGGCCGGCGTCTACTGGCTGATCCGCCGCGAGGAGGGCATCGGCATGGGGGACGTCAAGCTGCTGGCCATGATCGGTAGCTTCCTGGGAGCCTTCCCGGCCCTGTTCCTGGTGATGCTGCTGTCCAGCATCGTGGGCAGCATCGTGGGCATCGCCCACATCGTGCTGCGAGGCCGCGGGCTGCGCACCGCCATCCCATTCGGCCCATTCCTGGCGCTGGGCGCGCTCATCACCTTGTTCTTCGGCGACGTGCTGGTCCGCCTGCTGCTGCTGGGCATCCCAGGCGTGATGTCCTGAGCGAAGAAGCCCCGGCCGAGGCCGGGGCTCCCAGCGCGCACGCGGCGGGCTACGACTCGTCGATGCGGCCGTCGCAGTCGTCGTCGATGCCGTTGGTGGCGTCTTCTTCGGCGCCGGGGTTGATGGCGCTGTCGGTGTCGTCGCAGTCGTTGCCTTCATCGCCCAGGGTGGTGCGGTAGCCGTCGCCGTCCTGGTCCCAGTCATCGTTGCCGGCGCAGTTGGAGTCGACGTTGTCGTACCACTCGTCGGCCGCGCCAGGGTAGATGTCGGGGTTGGCGTCGTTGCAGTCACCGCCGCCGGAGCTGGTGTCTGAGTTCCAGTAGTCGATCTGGAAGCCGTCGCCGTCCTGGTCGTAGTCGTCGTCTCCGGCGCAGTCCTGGTCGTCGCCGTCGTACCACTCCTCGGCGGCGCCGGGGTAGGCGGAGTCGTCGGAGTCGTCACAGTCGTCGCCGCCGGCGTCCTCGCAGTCGTGGCCGTCGCCATCGACGTCGGAGATCACCATTCCGTACAGCGGCAGCTCGAACAGCTCGGTGGCGCCCGTGCCGCCGGTGTCGTCCGACGCTTCCTGGGCGCCTTCACCGCCGTTGTGGGTGAAGCTGAAGGTGCCGTCGTGGGCCGCGTACTCGGTGGGCTGGTAGCGGATCACCAGGGTGGTGGAGCCACCGGCGGTGATGGTGACGTCGGAGGCATAGTTGGCCGAGAAGGGATCGGTGGCGGCGATGCCCTGGAGCGTGAGGTCGGAACCACCGACGTTCTCCACGTGGAGCTGCTCACTGTAGCTCTGGCCGTAGGTGACATCACCGAAGTCGATCAGCGCCACACCTACCTGGAGGATGGCGGGGCCGGTGGGGCCGGTGTTGTCGTTGTTGTTGTCGTCCCAGGCGATCGGCCCGCTGGTGGGGCAGCCGACCAGACCGAGTACCAGGAGCAGGGCGAGGCCACGGTGGGCGCTGGCGAACATGGAAGACCTCCGAGTTCGGGTCCGTACCGCGCATCATCATAGTCCATGCCACGCCGAGGGTCCATGGGGTCTTGCGCCCCGTCCATGTCGAGACGCGTGGCCTGTCGGGAACCGTGCCGCGCGATGGCTGTCCAAGCTCTGGCAGACCCTGCCCGAGGGGCCCATGACCGCCGTACGCCTCCTCTTCACGCTGCTGCTCACAGCTGCGCCCGCCCTCCTCGTCCAGCACGCCGAAGCCCAGGAGCCCCCCCCGCTCCCAGAGGGCTGCATAGCCCGGGTGGAGGACCTGCCCGCCTCGACACTCTTCGACCCCGCCGACCCACGGCTTCGGGGCGACGCCCTGATCGTGGTGCTCGCGGACGCCCGCAGGACCATGATCTTCCGCAAGGGCGTGCTGGACCGGGACGAGGGCGCCAGCGGGGCACCGGCGTGCTGGCGCGTGGCGCTGGGTGTGGACTCGAGCGGCGAGCACCCACGGGGCGCCAAGCGCCGCCGCGGCGACCGCAAGACCCCCCAGGGCTGGTACCGGACCTCGGACAAGCCCTGGTCCAGCTTCGCTCCAGCCGTGGCTATCCACTACCCGAGCGGCCCCGATGCCCGCGCCGGGATCGGGGCGGGCTTGGTGAGCGAGGCACAGGTGGCCGCCATCGAGCAGGCCATCGCCCGGGACGAAAAGCCAAGCCAGAAGACCCGCCTGGGGGGCGAGATCCTCTTCCACGGCGGCGGCTCCTGGGCCGACTGGACCTGGGGCTGCGTGGCCTTCGACGACGAGGACAACGCCACCTTCCGCAGCCTGCTCCCCGCCGACATGCGCACGGACGTGCTGCTGCTGCCCTAGCCCCGCTCGAAGCGCTCCCACCTTGGAACGGGCTCGCCCGCGGCGCGGCGCTCGTGGGGCATGAAGCTCACCTTGTAGGTCATGTGCCGGTTCTCGGCGATGTACAGCCCCAGGTACAGGTGGCGCATCCCCAGCCGACGGGCCCAGTCGATCTGCCACAGCACCGAGTACACACCAGGACTCAGATCGCTGTGTGCAGGGTCGAAGTAGGTGTAGACCGCCGAGGCCGTCGTGGTGCCGATGTCGGTGATGGCCACGGCCACCAGCTTCCCTCCGCGCAGGTAGCGCAGCTCCACCGACTCGCAGCAGGTCTGCACCAGCCAGGAGTCGTAGCCCTTGGAGCCCATGTCCTCCTCGTGGCGCGAAAGGTCGCGCTGGCGCCGGTGGCGGTTGAACAGGGCCACGTGCTGGTCGCTCAGGGTCGGAGCGCAGATGCGCACCTCGAGCTCCCGCTGCCCTTTGCGCCACACGCGGCGTTGCGTGCGTGAGGGCCTGAAGCTGCTCACGGGGATGCGGATCGTCTCACAGGCCCGGCAGTCGGGACAGGTGGGGCGATACAGGGCCCGACCCACCCGGCGGTCCCCCAAGCGGAGCAGCTGATCGAGGCGCGAGCCCGGGATGGGCCGCAGCTGCCAGCGCAGCGGCAGCCGCGCAACCCGCTCGTCGATGTAGACGCAGGGCTCCAGCTCGTCGCGCACCAGCACTTCCAGGGGGCACCTCCAGGGGGGGATGGTACCCCAACACGCAGGCCGCCGGCAGTAGCCTCGCTAGCCCAGCAGGGCGGTGAAACACTCGTACCGAGCAGGCTGAGGCAGGCCCGCACGTGGGGGACGAGGCCGGCGAGCCGGCCGTTCCCGAGGAAGGAGCGTGCCGAGGCACGTGACTGACGAGGGGCGACGCCCACGGGCGAGACCGCCCAGCCTGCGACGGGAGAGTATTCCAGCGACCGGCTAGAGCACCGGAGCCAGGGCGTCCATCACCGAAGCGCGCACCGCCTCGTCGGTGAAGACGGGCAGGTTGCCCGGCACGGTGACCATGGGGATGCCAGCGCCCTCGAGCAGCTCGATGGCCGGCTTGGCCTTGGCCTGGAACTCCGCCAGGCGGGTGCGGATCTTGGCCTCGGTGTCGTCGGAGCGCTGAATGACCTCGGCGCCGCAGGCGGTGCAGAACCTGCCGTCGCGGGCAGGCTTGTACTGCACGTGGAAGACCTTGGCGCAGGCCTTGTTCGGGCAGATGCGGCGGCCGGTGGTGCGGGCCACGATGGCCTCGTCCTCGTTGTCCACCAGCAGGATCAGGTCGATGGGGGTGCCGGCGGCTTCGGTCAGCTCGATCAGGTACCGGCTCTGATCCGGAGTGCGGGGGTAGCCATCGAGCACCAGGCCGGCGCCGCCAGCGGCGTGGAAGGCCGAGGCCAGCAGCTCGTTGGTGATGGCGTCGGGCACAAACACGCCGGCATCCACGTAGCGGGCGGCCTTGAGGCCGAGCACCGCGTCGCCGGGCACCACAGCGGCGGCTTCGCAAGCAGGCGTCAGCGCAGCCGCGATCTCGGCGTCAGGCGCGAAGCCCTCACCCGCGTAGAAGGCCTGGGCGTCGATGCCCTCGCGCACCTTCTTCCAGGCGCCCAGGTAGGCGCGGAAGATGTTGCCCGTGCTGAGCTGCTCGAGGCCGAAGGCCTCCACGAGCACGTCGATGCGGGGCTGCTTGCCCGCGCCGCTCTTGCCGGTCACCACGATGTTGCGAATCTGCTTGGCCATGGGGTCCTCGATGGACGGAGGGTTGGAAGGAGGCGGTACGTAGGATCTCTCCGGGGGGGAGTCAAGGCGATCGGGGGAGGGTCTTGGTGAGGGGTGTTCTGTGGGCTCGAAGCGGCCACAGATCTGTCGTCGCTTTCCCATACGAC
>CAZHIK010000086.1:721-15214 GCA_964532635.1 uncultured Enterobacterales bacterium | reverse complement strand
GGTCGTAGAGGTTCTGGCGCAGGGTGCCGTTGTAGCGGGCGAAGAGGTACTGCCGCCGCCCCAGGGGGTAGCTGGCCTGGGCCCAGGTGCGGGTGCGCTTGTCGTAGTAGTACTCGTCCGAGCGCTCGATGCCGGGGATGTGGGCGCCGCCTTGCTCGGGTGCGCCGGGGTCGGTGTAGATGGTGCCGTAGCGGATAGTGTAGACCGAGGCCCCCGCCGCCAGCACTGTGCGCCAGCGGTTGAGCGTCACCGAGCCGCCGCCGCCCACGAACTGGTTGTCGGTGCGGAAGGTGAGGTAGCCGCTGTAGCCCCACCGCCGCAGCACGTCGGCCCCCGAGGTGCCCAGGGTGGCCAGGGCGCCGTACTCGGCGATGTACAGCCCCGGGGACATGAAGCGGGGCGGGAAGAGGGTGGGTAGGGGGTTGTAGCGAGAAGCGGGGAACGGCAGGTCGGTGCTGGGATCGGTGCTGGGATCGGGGGTCGGCGGCTGCCGAGCAGCGTCGGTGGCGCTTCCTACTTCGCGCCGATCATGCTGGTGGCTGTCGAGGGGCGACTCCGAGCGCTTGGGATCGGGTTCGGGATCGGCGAAGTACGGCTCCGGATACCCGTGCTCGCCCGGCAGCTTCAGGCTTTCACGAGTCGGCTCCAGCACACCCATGTCCTTCCACTGGTCGCGATCGATGTCGAGCAGGCGGATGTCGGCGCCGTTCCAGGTGAACTCGGCGAAGGCCATCACCTCGCCAGCGGGGTGGACGTCGGGCTGGAAGGCGCCCCCCAGGACATTGGTGACCTGCCACAGCCGGGCGGTGGCCAGCTCGAGGGCGTAGATGTTCGAGATGCCGCTCGAGTCCGAGACGAAGTAGAGCAGGGAGCCGTCGGGGTGCCACGTGGGATCGCGCTCCACGGCCATGTCGTCGGTGAGGCGGCGAGTGACCTCGCCCTCGGGGGTGGCCAGCCACAGGTCCCGCTGGCCGTCGCGCCACATGGACAGGGCGATGTGCTGGCTGTCGGGGGAGAAGCGGGGCGAGGACAGCTGCACGTGCTCGCGATGTTCGGTCAGCGGGGTGACCAGGCCGGCCACCGAGAAGCGGGCCAGATCGTTGACCTGAGCTTCGTTGGTCACGGCGATCAGGTCGCGGCCGTCGGGGGAGAAGTCCGGGTCTCGGGCCCGTGCCCGCTCGGTGATCATCTCGAGGCGATCGTCCTCGAGGTGGTACAGGTAGAGGTCCTCGAAGGTGTAGTAGATGTCGTAGGCGTGGGTGCTGGCGAAGGCGAAGGCGCCGCTGTCGGCGCGCCACGCGAAGCTGTGGGGGGAGGCCTCGTCGTAGAGCTTGCGCGGCTCGCTGCCGTCGGCATTGGCCAGGAAGATGCCCGGACCGAACTTGCGGCTGTTGCAGCCGTAGACGAGCTTTTCGCCGTCGGGACTGAAGCGCGGCCCGGTGCAGGCTGCCTCGCCATCACTGATCAGGGAGGAGGGGGTGACGCCGTTGGCCTCGACCTGCGCCTGTACCTCTGCGTAGCGGGCTTCCACCTCGGCACGCCATGCCTTGTACAGTGCCCGGTAGCTCTGGCCGTGGATGCGCTTGGCCGGTAGCCAGTAGGGGATGATCCAGCGGCCGTAGCCGTGGATCCACTCGCGCCAGGTGTCGTGGCCGGACTGCTGGGCGATGTACTGCACGAAGTCCTGGCCGAAGAGGTAGCGCAGGTTGCCGTAGGGGGGATCGGACTGGAAGCCGTCGAGGTTGCCCAGGGGCGGGAAGTGACCCTCGAGGGTGCTCATCCGCTTGATCATGTCGGCTTCGCTGGCCCGGCCGCGGCCTCCCGCGGTCAGCTCTGTCTCGGTCCAGACGGCGATGCCCTCGACGATCCACCCCGGGGAGATCATGTTGACGCTGACGATCCGCCCGAAGACCATCCGCAGCGCCCGGGGCAGGCCCTCCACCGTGTCGAGGTGGAGGATGTGGGTCAGCTCGTGGGTGAGGATCGAGCGGTTCCAGTCGTCGTAGTAGTTGAGGGTGGACCGCTCGGTGGGGGCGGTCACGTAGATGACGATGGTGTTGACCGGCAGGGGAGTGGCGTAGCCGTTGGCGCTGTCGGTCCAGTCCACCAGCACCAGCTCGATGCGTCGCTTCGGGTCGGTGCCCCAGCGCTCCACCAGGCTCTCGTAGACCTCGTCGCACATCTCACCCATGGCGATGGCCACAGGCTCGAGGCCCGCGTGGAAGGTGATGGTGAAGTGCTCCGTGCGCATGGACTGCCATCGCAGGGCCGGGTCGTAGGTGGCTGCCTGCGCAGTGGGCAGCGGGCCGAAGCCAGGGGCTGGCGCCAGCACAACCAAGAGCAGCGCGGCGGCCAGCGCGAGCCAGCGAAGGGAGCGGGGGGAAGGTGCCTCGGTGTGGCTCACTGCATTGTTCTCCGGGGGCCCATCATGGCCGATCCGTGTCGGGCTTGCCGTGACTCCTGCCCCTATCGCACTGATCCTCACGTCGAAAAATCGAAAAATCCGCCCACATGCAGAATGGACAGTGGGCGGATCTTGGCACGTCGAGTATCATTCCCGCGTTCCGGCCAGGTGTGTGCCCATGTCGAAGCCTCGACACTCCCTTTCATGCTGCATTTCGCGGAGGGAGCTGTGCGCGGTGAGCCTGTGCCGAACGGAGACGTCCAGTCCGCCGCGCCCCGCGTGCGGCCCCTTCCCCAACCACACCCGGAGAACATCGTGAAGCTCCAGACCACCCTTCCGCTGCTGATGGCAGCGGGCCTGCTCGTCGCGTGCGGCGAGAAGGTCGACACCGGCGCGTCCGACGTGGACGGTGACGGGCTCACCTACGAGGAAGAGCTCGAGGCCGTCCTCGGCACCGATCCCACCATGGCGGACAGCGACGAGGACGGCCTCGAGGACGCTGAAGAAGCCGACTACGGCACCGACCCGCTCGTCGCGGACAGCGATGGCGACACGTACAGCGATGGCGACGAGGTCGCTGCGGGCACCAACCCGATGTACGAGTACAGCCACAGCTACACCGGCGGCTACAACGTAGGCTACTGCGAGAACGGCGTGGCCACGCCCACCGGCGCCACCGGCCAGGGCAGCTACGGCAGCCACAGCTGGGATGCCTACGCTGTCGGCGACGTCGTCGACAACTTCTCCATGATGGACCAGCACGGCGAGTACGTGGACCTGTATTCCTTCTGCGGTCAGGTCATCGTCCTCGCGTTCGGCGCATTCTGGTGACCCTCTTGCGACACTGGGGCCAGTTCGGCCCAGGCCACGCAGGACAGCTACGCTGACCAGGGATTCCAGTACATCAGCATCTCCTCCCAGAACAACCAGGGTGGGTACCCGACTCAGGACAACCTCGTCTACTGGGCCGAGAACCACGGCTTCACCACCGTGCCCGCCCTCGGTCAGTCCGCCGCGGACGACACCTGGTCCTGGTACTACGAGGTGGATGCCTACATCCCCACCTACTTCATCCTCGATCGTGACATGACTGTTCTGGAGGCCGACTCCATGAACACGGACCCGAGCGCCTACCTGTAGCGCTCACCCCACTGCACACGCCGACCGGAGCCCCCTCGGGGCTCCGGTTTGGCGATGGAGAGCACCATGCGCCTGTCCCTCGCGGTCGCCCTGGCGGCCAGCCTCAGCCTGGGCTGCTTCGTCGACTACGAAAAGGTCGACGACTCCGGTGAGCCCACCGAAGGCGACACCGACACCGACACCGATGCCGACACCGACACCGATGCCGACGCGGACGGTGACGCCGACGGTGACGCCGATGCCGACGCCGACGCCGACAGCGATGCGGACACCGATCCCATGGCGGACGACGATGGTGACGGCCTGACCAACGGAGAGGAAGCCGCCTACGGCACCGATCCCAACGACCCCGACACCGACGGTGACGGCTTCGACGACGGCGACGAGGTCGACGACGGCACCAACCCCACCTACGAGTACAGCCACAGCTACACCGGCGGCTACAACGTGGGGTACTGTGCCGACGGCACCGCCACCCCCACCAGCCCTTCCGGACGCGGCAGCTACGGCAGCCATAGCTGGAGCTACTACGACGTGGGCGACGTGGTGGAAAACTTCACCCTGAAGGATCAGCACGGCGAGTGGGTCGATCTGTACTCCTTCTGCGGCCACCACATCACCATCGAGTTCGGTGCGTTCTGGTGACCCAGCTGCGTCACCGAGGCCCGTGAGGCCCAGCAGACCCAGAACCGCTACGCCGCCGACGGCTTCCAGTACATCACCGTCTGGAGCCAGGACAACAGCGGCGACTACCCCACGCAGCAGGACCTGATGCAGTGGGCGAACCAGAACGGCATGACCACGGTGCCGGCGCTCGGCCTGACCGCGTCGGACTACGACTCGTGGAGCGACATCCCGTTCATCTTCGAGGCCGACCTCTACATCCCGACCATCTACCACATCGGTCCGGACATGACGGTGCGAGCGGCCGACAGCTACGACTCCGATCCGAGCCGCTGGTTGTAGGGAGCTGTCAGCTGTCAGCTGTCAGCTTGCATCGATGGTTTTCGCTTCGAGCCCTCGGCGCTGCGCGCCGGGGGCTTTGTGTCGAGGGGAACCGTCGCTGGGGAACGGCTACGATGTTCGGGTACGGAGTCCCCTTGAGATCACGCCTGGCCATCGCTGTGTGCCTGCTCGCCGTGGTGGGCTGTGACTCGTACCGGGCCAGCTTCCACAACGGCCGCGGGCTCGAGTACTACAGGGCGGGCCACGCCGAGGCGGCGGCGGCGGCGTTCCGTCAGGCGCTGACGGTCTACCCGGACCTGGCGGAGGCCCACAGCAACCTGGGCCTGGCCTACGAGGCCCAGGGCATGCAGGACGAGGCCATCGCCTCCTACCGCGCCGCGCTGCGGATCGACCCGTCGCTGGCCGTGGCCCACTACAACCTCGCGGCGGCCTACGACCGCCTGGGCAAGGTGCCTCAGGCCATCAAGGAGTACAGCAACGCCGTTGAGCGGGACCCCGACGACATCGACGCCCGAGTGCGGCTGGCCGCTCTGCTGGTGGAGGACCGTCAGCCCCGCCGGGCCCTGCCCCACGCCCGGGTCGGTGCCGATCAGGCACCGTGGCGCGCTGACGCCTGGGCTGCTCTGGGGTTGGCTCTGGTGCAGCTGGGGCGGCCCGACGAGGCGGTGCAGGCCTTCGCCCACGCTTCGGACCTGGAGCCCGAGGATCCCGAGCTGGCCCTGCATCTGGGCACGGCCTGCCTGGCCGCGGGCGACCTGAAGGCAGCTGAGCTCCACCTGCGGGTCCTGAGCCGCCAGCAGCCCACCTTCGCGGAAGCCCACAACAACCTGGGAGTGGTCCTGCACCGCCGGGGTGATCCCGCCGGGGCCATCGGCGCCCTCGAGCAGGCCCTCGCTCTGCGACCCCACTACGTGGACGCCGCGGTCAACCTGGGGGATGTCTACGCCGACATGGGGCTGTGGGAGCCGGCGGCCACCTGGTACCAGCGAGCCAGGGACCGTGATCCCAGCTCTGCGGGCGCCTGGCGCGGGCTGGCTCGCATGTTCCAGGCGCAGGGTCACGAGGATCTGGCCGCCTGGGCCTTGCGCGAGGCGCTGCGCTGGCAGCCCGACGATCCCGAGATGCTGGCGGGTCTGGCGCTACTGTACGCGGCTGGGGCGGAGCCAGATCCCACCCCCGTCGATCCCGCTGCGCGCGTGGCCTATCGCGAGGCCCAGGCCCGGCGCGCCCGCGAGGCGGTGGTCTTCGCCCGCATGGCCGTGGAGCTGGCGGAGGAGGACAACCGCTCGCTCTACCAGTCCAAGCTCGCGGCGGTGCAGGCCCGGGACGGTGACATCGAGGGTGCCGTCGCCACCCTCACCCGAGCACTGGCCGAGGACCCAGGCAACTCGGCCCTCGAGTTCCAGCTGGCGGAACTCGAAGCCCTGGAGCCGTGACCGCTGCGCTGTCTTCTCCAACTTCCTGTAAAGGCCACACCTGGACAGCAACCAGCGGTGGCTCAGGCGCACCTTCGGGGGCAAGATGTCCGCCGGAGGTCTCATGCCGCGTCGTGTCGCCCGCCTCGCTCCACTCGCTCTCGCGCTGCTCGCTACGGCTCCCGTCCAAGCCTATGAGATCGAGGACATCCCGCACACTACATGGCCCCTCGAGTTCGAACCCGATCCCATCACCCCGGAGCGCTATGCGGAGCGCGTGCCCGTCCAGGGGCCGCTGGCGGTGGAGTATCGTGGTGCCCTCTACCCTCGCGCCACCAGCCGAGCCGAGGCCGAGCGCGGCCGGGTGCTGTTGCTGGTGGAGAGCAACCTGGCAGAGCGGATCGCCGACTCGCTGGACACCTTCATGGAGGATCTGACCCTCGACGGCCACAGCGTGATCTTCGAGGCCGCCAGTGGGGGAACCGCCGCCGAGCTCAAGGAGCACCTGACCGAGCTGTACCAGGAAGACGAGGGCCTGGAAGGCGCGCTGCTCATCGGCGAGCTGCCCATCGAGTGGTTCGAGTTCTACAACGACTACAACGCCTACGGCTACGCCGTCTTTCCTTGCGACCTGGCCCTGATGGACCTGGATGGCAGCTGGGAGGACTTCGACGGCAACGGCGTCTTCGACCGCCACAGCGACGGTTCCGGCGACGTGGCGCCCGAGCTGTGGGTTGGTCGCATGATCGTCACCGACTGGATGGGAGACGAGACCGAGGTGCTCGAGTCCTACTTCGAGCGCAACCACGCCTACCGCCGCGGCGAGATCCTGCCCAACGGCTCCTCGCTGGTCTACGTGGACGACGACTGGGCCTACTGGGCCGGCCAGTACGCCCAGGAGATCGCCATGGGCTTCCCGGACATCACCCAGGTCTCCGAGGAGAACACCACCCGCAAGGACGACTATCTCCCGCGGCTCGTGCAGGACTACGACCACATCGCCACCTTCGTGCACTCATCGCCGAGTGAGCACTACTTCGTCTACCGCGGCAACTACGACATCATGGACTGGGACGAGGTGCCGGCCGAGAGCACAGCCCTGTTCTACGAGCTGTTCGCGTGCTCCAACTCCAACTTCGCCGAAGCGGTCTACATGGGCGGCGTCTACGCCCTGAACACCGAGTTCGGTCTGCTGGCCCTCGGCTCCACCAAGACCGGCTCGATGCTGGAGCGCCCGGCCTACTACGGCGCGCTGGGAGACTTCGAGGAGTTCGGCTCCGCGTTCGTGGCGTGGTGGGAAGCGGTGCAGCCCTACGACGTCGGCCAGCGCAACAACTGGTACTACGGCATGACCCAGATCGGCGATCCCACCCTGCGTGTGGGCTACGCCACGGTCGAGGTGGACGTCGAGAACATTGTCATCGACCAGCCTGAGGCCGAGCCGGTCTCGGTCACCATCAACCTGTCGAACTCGGGCTTGGACGGGTACTACTGGAGCTTGGGGGTCGAGGGATCCTCCCTCGATGACGAGCCCTGGATCCAGAGCGCGGATCCCGATGGTCAGGTGCTGGGTCTGGACGACAGCCTGATGGTCACCTTCGATCCGGAGCTGGCGGCGGGCATCGACCCCAGCCAGACCCTGCTCATCCACGCGCCAGGCGCCACCAACAACCCCGTGTCCATCCCCCTGGACATCGTCCAGTGGGGACAGGCCGAGCTGTGCGTCAGCGACGGCCTGCTCGAGATCGCCATCGCCAGCACCTACGACGACGGCGTCACCAGCCTCGAGGTGGGGAACTGCAACCCCGGGAGCCTGAGCTGGGAGGCCTCGGCCGAACCGGACTGGCTCGAGCTGGACCGCAGCGCGGGTGACGGCGGCGAGGGTGCCGATCTGGTGGCCGTCAGCGTCGATGCGCGCTCCCTCGAACCGGGGAAGAGCTACGCCGGCACCATCACCTTCACCTCCGACGAGGCCTCCAACAGCCCGGTGTCGGTGGACGTCCAACTGGACATCGACACAGGCTCTGGCATCAGCCGCGGCAAGTGTGGCTGCGCGGCTACCTCTTCCCCTTCGCGCCTCGCCTGGCTCCCCGCCCTGCTCCTCGGCGCGGCGGTGGTGAACCGGAGGCGGGGCTAGAAGTAGTAGTGCAGCCCCATCCCAGGCACGGACGTGAAGCTGGAGATGGCGCTGGGGGTGCCCAGATCGATGCTGAGGCCCCAGTCGGCGCTGAAGCCCAGGTTCTCGAGCCCGAACAGGAAGAACTGGGCCGACAGGCCTGGCTGTAGGCGCACGGCGGCTGCGCCGTCGTAGCTGACCCAACCCAGGCCCGCTGCGGCGTAGAGGTTCATGTTGTCTTCGGCCACCAGGGCGTACAGCAGGCGCGCACCGGCGCTCACCGCGTCGGTGGTGGTGTCGTCGCTGTCGAGGTCCACGCCGGCCAGGATCTCGAGCTGCAGGTTGATGGCTTCATCGTTCCAGGGCAGGCCGTAGCGTGCGGACAGTGAGGCGGCGTGGCCGAACTGGTTGTTGAAGCCCACGGCGAAGCGGTTGCGGAGGTCCTTGGCCTGGGCGGCAGGAGCGGCGAGGAGGGCGGCGCAGACCGCCGCGGCGGGGAGGAGATGGCGCATGGTGGCTCCTCGTGCGGGGGAGATCGCGGGGAGGGAGGGGGAGGAGAGCGGGGCGGCCTGGGACGCCGCGGTTGCGCGAAGCCTAACATCCGCGCGCTCGTGCGCTATTCCCCCGCCTTCGCCGCGGCGCGCCGTCGCTTCTTCGAGACCGGGATCTGGCCGTGCACCAGCAGCGCGGTGGTGACGGTGGTGTGGTCTCCGACCTGTAGCTGTGCCCGCCCGCGCTCGTGGGTGCGCTGGGGCCAGCCGGCCACCAGGCGCGCCAGCAGCCGCTCGAAGGGCAGCAGGTGGTCCCACGGCTCGCGCAGCACAGCGCGAACACCCACCCGCACCCGGGCGGTGACCGGGAGGTCCGGCTGCAGGTCGATGTGGACGATGCGGCCGCGGCGCTGGACTTGGGCGCTGCTGCCGCTGTGTACACCCGCTCCGTCGGCCATCCAGGTCAGGCTGCGCTCGCCCAGCTGTTCGATGCCGATGCTGCGTTCGGGGGTGATCAGGTACAGCGAGCTGCGGCTGGGCTGCTCACCGGGCCAGGTGTCCGTGGACTGGCGCACCAGGACGCCGTAGCCGCGGATCAGCCCACCCTGCTCCCCTGCACGCCAGGCCCCTGTGGCCTGGCCGTGGGGGACGGGTACCCCCATGATCCACTGGCGTTGGCCCTCCACCAGGGTGGCGGGGGCGAGCTCGGGGGCTCGGCTCGTGAGGTGGATGGTGGCGTCGAGCGCCTCGCGGCCCTCGCGCACATGCAGGGTCCAGCCATCCCGACCCTGCTCGAGGCGGTCCTGCATCAGGCGCAGGCCGCCGTCGTCCGCATCCCAGGTCACCGCCTGGGGCGGTGCGGTGCGGCGGAGCAGCACGGTGGAATCCCGCTGGGGAAAGACGGTCATCGACAGGTGGCCCTGGCCCTTCAGCAGGCCGGTGTTGCCCTTGGTGAGCTGAGCGTCCACCAACAGCCCGCTCTCGTCCAGCACCACCAGGTTCCAGGACTCGCGCCAGCTGAGCCGTTCCGCCGGGGCCGAGGCGCAGGCCGCCAGCAGCAACACACCCGCCAGCAGGGGCCCCAGGGGGGACCTCAACGAGACCTCCTGGCCTGGAACACGGGGTTCCACGGGCGGGGAGCATCTGCCCCGTGCTCGCAGAGCCGGTCCAGGGCCTGCTGTGCGGCGGCCCGCAGCTCCTGCTCGTCCGCAACACCGGGAGGCAGGGCCGCAGGCTCGTCTGCGCGGCAGAACCGATCCAGTTGGGCGGCTCGGCTGGGATCTCTCAGGGCCTGATCCACGCTGCGCTCCACGAAGATCCGGGTGCCGTACTGGCAGGACTGGAGGAGACCGGGCGTCAACCCGGAGCAGGCCTGCAGGCTGGCGGGGGGGTGGTGCAACCACCAGAAGTACCAGAAGTCACCCCATACCCGCTCGGACTGGTCCGGACCCGCGGTCTCGAGCTGGGACCAGTACTCCACCGGCTCCTTGGCCGCTGCCAGGGTCTCGGTGAGCCCGGTGGCGGCTCGGATCAGAGCCTGCAGCTCCCGTGTCCAGCAGTGGTAGAGGCACTCGTCGGTGAAGGGAGCGGCCAGGCCACAGGCCTCCAGCGCCAGCCAGCGATCGCCACGACCGGCGTACCGCTCGGCCAGGCGAAAGAGGCAGTCGGCTTGGCCGTTGTCCTGATGGAGGCCCGCACAGATCCGGACGTTCACCCTCTCGTGAGTGTCCACCAGCGCCAGCAGGCAGTCGTCCTGCAGGGCGGGATCTCGGATCGACAGGCAAGTGTCGGTGGCGTCGCTCAGGGGGAGGGACTGGGCCTGCACGAAGCGCTCCCGATCCGTGGGGCCGGGGTCGCAGGCCATGGCCGTCAGGAGGGCGGCGGCGGAGCCTCGCATCATGGACTGTCCCGGCCCGGGCAGAGATCGCCGGGCTCCCGGTCAGCGCGCAGGGCGTCCAGCTCGGGATCCTCGACGGGCTGGAGGAAGCCTGGGAGCGCTCCGTCGTCACAGGGGTACAGGCCCTGATCCCGGGCCATGTTCAGGCGGTCGCCGTAGTGGCTGCGTCCGGTCTCGAGGCAGGCCGTGTCGAGGGGGGGCTTCAGGGCGCGGCAGGAACGCCGGTCCAGGGAGGGCTGCTGGGCCAACACCCTGCGGAAGAAGGCGGACCAGACCCGCAGGTCGTCCGAGGCGAGGCCGGCGTTCGTGGCCTCGGCGACCATGCGCTGGTGCAGAGCGGGGTCGTTCACCTTGGCGTCCTTGGGCATCCAGGCGTCGAAGTCGGCGGTGGCCAGGTGCAGGCGGCAGTCGTCGGCGAAGCCGCCCGCGCGGGCACAGGCTTGGGCGTCGCGCCGTCGCTCGCCCACCTGGAACGCGCACTCCTCGGCCGCCCAGGCCGGCTCGAGCTGAGCGCAGCGTGCGAGCAGATCCTCGGTGGTGGCGCTCTTGCGTCCGGCCCAGGCCTCCACGACGGCCAGGCGGCAGTCACCCCGCAGCCCTGCGTCGGCCACGGTAGCGCAGGCGTCCCACGCCGTGGCGGGGTCGGCGGCGGAGGTCTCCAGGGCACGCTGGTAGCGCAGCAGGTCCACCCCGGCGTCCGAGCCGGTCCCGCAGCCCCCCGCGATCAGGAAGGCTGCAGCGATCCGGGACCTAGCCGACAACCTCGACCTCGTCCCGGCCCGTGGCATCGAGCAGGTCGTACAGCTCGTCCATGCGCTCGGTGTCGTCCCGCCACAGCTGCATGAGCTGGGAGCAGAGGTCCCGCGCCCGACGGAAGGCACCCACCAGGTCGCCGGTGACGTCGATGCCGCTGTCGAGGCTGTCGGAGATGGTGGAGAGGGACTCCCCGGTGGCCCAGGCCCGCCCCAGCGGGATCAGGTCGGGGCAGAAGTCGACGGCGATGTCGGTGATGCGCTCGGCTTCGCGCACTGGGTCCGAGAATCGGATCCGCGACACGGTCCGCGCGAGCTGCTGGAGATCACGCTCTGGGGGCAGCATCAGGTGGGTGCCCCGGGGCAGGTTCTGGACGACCGCACAGAGCAGGCCGAAGAGGGTGGGGGGATCGAGGTCCTCGAGCACCCCCGCCAGCACCATCTCGCAGACGAAGATCTCGGACATCTGCACGTGGAGCAGGGCCTTGGCGCCAGCGTGGAAGCTCAGGTCGTCGCCCAGGTAGCCGATGGCCTGGAGGAAGGAGACACGCCGCTGGAAGTCCAGCCAGCAGCGCTCCTTGCCCGTGATGGCCTTGTCTCGCAGCCGGGCGAGCTTGCGGCCCTGCTTGCGCATGGGAGGAGGCAGCCGGTCGGGTGCGGGGAAGGGCTCGTCGGAGCCCAGGGCGCTGCCCAGCTGGGCGCGGAGGTTGCGCTCCATGATGTCGCACTGGCGTAGCGCGTCGCCGGAGCTGCGAGCCTGCTGGTGGGCCAGGAAGGAGCTCTGCACCAGGGTGCGGATGCGCTCCATGGGGTGGCGCTGCAGCAGGTGGACCACGGAGTGGAAGCTCAGGTTGAAGCTCGAGCGGACCCGCTCCGGGGCGCCGCTGCGGTAGCCCCCCAGCTGCCCGCGGATGGGGGAGTAGTCCCAGGGATCCATGCGCACTACGACGTGGCCCACCTCGTCCATGCCCCGGCGGCCGGCGCGGCCCGCCATCTGCATGAACTCGCGCACGGTCAGAGCGCTGACGGCGCGACCGTCGTACTTGCTGAGGCCGTCGAAGACCACGGTGCGCGCGGGCATGTTGACGCCCAGCGCGAAGGTGGATGTGCAATACAGCACGCGGATGAGCTTGCGCTCGTACAGGCGCTCCACCAGGGTCTTGAGCTGCACGTGCAGCCCGGCGTGGTGGAAGCCAACCCCCTGCTCGTACATCTGGCGCAGCTTGGGCTCGAGCACCTCGGTGCCCCACTCCTGCTCGAAGTCGTCCAGTTCCGCCTGGCAGGCGCGCCATTCCTGGTAGCTGAGCAGCCGGGGCCGTCGCTGGGCGAGGCTGCTGGCGAAGCGCTCGGTGAAGCGCCGGTTGAACACGAAGTAGAGGTAGGGGGTCAGGTCGCGGTGGATCTCGCGGAAGACGTCCATGTGCCGGGTGGGCGGCTGCTCCCTCGAGGCCCCGTCTCCGCCACGTCCCCGTCCCCGATCTCGGCCCCGATGCCCCCCTCGGCCGTGACGGCCCCGCTGGAAGCGGGCAGGGCCCCTGCGGCCGGATCCGCTCCGCTCGGACTTGCGCCGCTTGCGCCAGCGCTCGAAGGCCTTGTCGTAGCCCGCGGGATCCTGGAGCCCGCCCTGCCGGTCGTACAGGTGCAGTTGGAGCGGCACGGCCCGGGTCTCCTCCCTCACCACCGCCACTCGCTGACCCCGGACCTCTCCGAGCCAGGCCGCAAAGTCCTCGAGGTTGGACAGCGTGGCGCTCAGGCCCAGCACCTGGACGCTGTTGGGCAGGTAGATGAGCACCTCCTCCCAGGTTGTGCCCCGCTCGCGGTCATCGAGGAAGTGGATCTCGTCGAGGATGACGTGCCGCAGGCCCTCGGGGAGGTCGTCGGTGAGGAGCATGTTGCGGAGGATCTCGGTGGTCATCACCAGGCAGGGGGCGTCCCGGCGGATGACGAGGTCTCCGGTGACCAGGCCCACGCTGGCCTCGCCGTGCTTGCGGGTGTAGTCACGGAACTTCTGGTTGGACAGGGCCTTGACCGGGGCCGTGTACACCACCTGGCGCCCGCTCGCGAGAGCCTCGGCCACCATGTGATCGGCGATGACCGTCTTGCCCGTTCCCGTGGGTGCAGACACCAGCACCGAACGCCCGTCATCGAGCTCGGCGATGGCCTGCGCCTGGAAGGGATCGAGCTCGAAGGGAAAACGTGACATAGGGGTACCCCTCGGCACTACCTGAGGTGGGGTGGCGCATGGCTGCCGGGTAGAGCCCGCGTTAACCCGCCCGGGAATTCAGGGAGCCAGCCATGTCCATGCTTACTGCACTCGCTTTCGTTGCTCTGTCCTCCTCCCCGTTGTCCGCGCAGGCCGTTCCGCCCCCTCTGCCCACCCAGGTGCAGCTGTACCACTACAATGGCCCCAGCGGCACCGGGCAGTACGAGATCGAGCGCATCGCCGAGCTCGTGGCCCAGGAGCGCGACGCTCAGCACCTGGTCTGGCAGCAGGGCTGGGCCGAGTGGAAGGCCTGGGACCAGGTGGACGCGCTGGCCTCCGCGGTGTCCGCCGCGCCGCCTCCTCCCCCGGTGAGCACCGAGCCGATGTTCTCCTACCACGGCCCCGACGGTCAGACCCTGCAGCTGAGCGCCGCGGACGTCGCGGCGCGGGTCCAGTTCGAGGGTGGCAAGCACCTGGTATGGCGCGCCGGGATGCCCGCCTGGACCGACGCTGAGCAGGTGGACGAGATCAAGGCGGCCATGGGCGGTGCTCCGCCCCCGCTGCCCGCGCCCACTCCCGAGCCGGCGCCCGAGCCCACTCCCGAGCCCACTCCCGAGCCTGCTCCCGAGCCCGCTGTCGAGCCCGCTCCCGAGCCTGCCTCCGCCGACCTGGCCGACGCCGCGGCCGAGCCCGCCAAGGGCGGCTGCTGCGGTAGCGGACACAAGAAGCCCCGCGTCAAGGTGGGCGGCGAGGTCTGGTTCAACGCCTCGGCCGAGAACCTCCAGAACGCTGCGCCAGACGACGGCCTGGCCTTCACCCCCACCTTCATGATCAAGCGGGCCCGCGTCAAGGTGGGCATGAAGCTGACCGACAACATCTCCAGCCGGCTGATGGTGGACTTCCCACAGGACGGCGGCAGCTCCGAGTACACCGCTTCGATGCAGACGGTCTACGACCGCCTGGCCGCCCTCGAGGGCAGCGAGGCCGTCGAGTCCGACACCGATCTGTCCATCGACGTGCGCGACTACCCCGACGGCTGGAGCACGATCCTCAAGGACGCCTACCTGGACTGGAACATCGGCAACAACGGCGCCCACATGGTGCGGGCC
>CAZHIK010000086.1:0-711 GCA_964532635.1 uncultured Enterobacterales bacterium | reverse complement strand
GGATCCCGGGACTGGTTCGACGACTACGACACCTTCTTCCTGGGCGGCAACGCGGCGTACAAGACCCTCGGCTGGCGAGCCGGCCTGGTGGACTCCCGCGATCTGGGCCTGCGCTACGAGCTGTCCCCGGGCGATCTCTGGTCCGTCGATGCCCAGGTGCTCAACGGCGTGGGCGACAGCGACTTCGACGACAACGTCGGCAAGGACGTCATCGGGCGTGTCTCTCTGAACCTGCCGGTGGGGCTGGGCATCCAGGCCTCGGGCCTCTACGGTGCCCGCGACGCTGGGGGCGAGTCCTCCCTGAGCATGCTCGACGCCTCGGTCCGCATGGACATCCTCTTCATGCGCCTGATGGCCGAAGGCATCTACGGCACCCTCGCCTCCGTCGACAACGTCATCGCTTTCGGCGGCTTCCAGGCCGCGGGCTCCGCCAGCGTGCCCCTGAGCGCCAAGGGCTTGAAGGGCCTGGACATCACCGGCCGCTTCATGTTCTTCGACCCGGAGATCCAGGCCCCCGAGGACGTGCCCTTCCCGGACGCCTGGTGGGCCACCAACGCCGCCGTCTACCTCGACTGGGACGTCGGCTGTAGGCAGCACCTGCTCACGGGCGTGTCCTTCGAGAACTTCGCCCCGCAGAACGCCGACGAGAGCGTCGAGAACACCCTCGTGGGCCAGGTGGTCTGGAAGTACTAGCCCGCGGAGCCAACCATG
>CAZHIK010000085.1:0-15223 GCA_964532635.1 uncultured Enterobacterales bacterium | reverse complement strand
CATCGGCGAGATCGACAGCGACGGCAAGCTTCGCATCACCGATCGCAAGAAGGACATCATCGTCACCTCGGCGGGCAAGAACATCGCGCCCCAGAACATCGAGAATCACATGAAGACCGACCCGTTCATCAGCCAGTTCGTGGTGTACGGGGACAAGCGCAACTACCTGGTCGCCCTGGTCACCCTCGACCCCGACCAGGCCCGCGAGTACGCCGAGCACAAGGGCCTCGAGGACGAAGGCCTGGACGTCGAGGACCACGAAGCGGTCTGCGCCCACCCGGTCATCGAGGCCAAGCTTCGGCGCATCATCGAGGACAAGAACAAAGCCCTGGCCTCCTACGAGACCATCAAGAAGTTCGTGATCGTCGATCAAGACTTCGAGGTCGGAGAGGAGCTGACCCCCACGCTGAAGGTCCGGCGCAAAGTGGTCACCGAGAAGTACTGGGACCAGCTGGACGGTCTCTATGCTTGAGTTGAAGACCAAGTCTCCCGAGGCCGCCCCCGCCGAGCGCAGCCTGTCCCCCCTGGCCGCCGCCCTGCTGCTGGTGCGCGAGAAGGTCTACGCGCCGCTTCTGTGGCTGTGGACCGCGTTCTGGAACCTGGTGGGCGTGACCATCCAGGGCATCGTCTTCGTCGTCGTGATGGTGGTGAGCTTCGCCCTGGTGACCATCCGAGCCGTCTGGCGGATCTTCGACTGGCTGTGGCTGTGGATCGAAAAGATCTTCCTGGTCGTGGGCATGCTGACCATGACCATCCTGGTGTTCATCGTCGCCCTGGACCGCTGGTTCGAGTTCATCGATCTGCAGTGGTTCTGGGCCACCAAGCTGGCCATGTTCATCATGATCTGGGTCGGCTTCGTGGGCGCCAGCTACGCCGCCAAGAGGCGCGAACACCTCACCATCGACGTGGCCGGGCGTATCCTGTCGCCTTCGAGCGCCGCGGTGGCCCGCTTCTTCACCCACATCAGCGCCGCGGTCTTCTGCTTCGTGCTCGCCAAGTTCGCCTGGGACCTGGTGATGGAGTCCAAGGAGTTCGGCGATCGAGAAGGCGTGCTGCCCATCCCCACCTGGATGATTCAGATCATCATGCCCATCACCCTGGTGGTCATGGGCGGCCGCATCGTCGAGGCCATCGGCCGCAAGTCCAAGGAAGACGAGGAGCTCGAAGAAGAAGGCAGGCGCCCCCAGCCCATCGCCTTGCCCTGGCGGCAGGCGGCCAAGGGCGGCTTCAAGGACCTGCTCATCGCGGGCATCTTCCCCGGCCTGCTCATCGCCGGCGCGCTGGTGTGGTGGCTCGGCGACAGCCCCGGCTGGCTGATCCTGATCTGCGCCCTGGTGCTGCTCATCATGGGCACGCCCCTGTTCGTGCTCATCGGCATCTCGGTGTTCATGTGCCTTGGCTTCGTGGGCGACGGCTTCTTCATCAACATCCCCGTCGACATGTTCGACGCGGTCAAGAAGGAAGTCCTGCTGGCCATCCCCTTCTTCATCCTGGCGGGCGGCGTGATGACCGCCGGCTCCATCGCGGATCGCCTCATCGGCTTCGCGCGGCGGGCCACCTCCTGGATCCCCGGGGGCTTGCTGGTCACCACCATCATCGCTTGCCTGCTCTTCGCCGCCATCTCCGGCTCGGCCCCGGTGACCGTGATCGCCATCGGCACCATCATGTACCCGGCGCTGGTCAAGGAGAAGTACGGCGAGGACCTCTCCCTGGGCCTGGTCACCACGGCCGGCACCCTCGGCATCCTCATCCCGCCCTCCATCCCCATGATCGTCTACGCCATCATGGCGCCGGTCGGCGGCAAGGCCCTGTCCATCCGCGAGCTGTTCATCGCCGGCGTGATCCCCGGCCTGCTGGTGGCGCTGATCCTGGCCGCCTACTGCATCTTCGAGATGGACAAGGAGCGCTTCTTCGATCGCTACGTGCCCAAGGAGTCGCTGGGCACGGCCATGAAGGGCGGCCTGCCCAGCATCGCGCTCATCGGCATCGTCTTCGGCGGTATCTACGCCGGCTGGTTCACGGTCACAGAAGCCGCAGCCGTAGCCGTGCTGTTCGCCCTGGCGGTGGAGTTCGGCATCTACCGGGAGATGAAGATCAAGGAAGTGCCCAAGGTCTTCCTGGACTCCGCCTGGATGCTGGGCGCGATCTTCATGCTCATCGTGCTGTCGATCGCGTTCAACAAGTTCCTGACCGAAGAGCAGATCCCCATGGCAGCGGCCGAGTGGCTGCAGGGGTCGGTGGAGACCAAGGTGGGCTTCCTGCTGCTCACCAACGTGTTCTTGATCCTGTTGGGCTGCCTGATGGACATCATGTCGGCCACGCTGATCGTGGCTCCGCTGCTGGCGCCCATCGCCGTCAGCTACGGCGTGGACCCCATCCACTTCGGGCTCATCTTCATCGTGAACCTGAGCATCGGCTACATCACGCCGCCCATCGGGCTCAACCTGTTCGTGGCGTCCTCGGTCTTCGAGCGACCGGTCACACAGGTGATCAAGGCCAGCTGGCCCTACGCGGTGATCATGTTGATAGCCCTGGCGCTGGTGACCTACGTGCCGTGGCTGAGCCTGGCGCTGCTGGACCGCTAGCCGTATCCGCCCTCACGACCCCGCCACGCCTCGCTTGCGCTGGCGCGCATGGGTGTGAAGTTCGGCTCCCAGGAGGAGCCATGCATCGCAGCCCAGCCTTCACCCGCTACGGCATCGGCGTGGTGGCCTACACCCTGCTGGTGATCCTGTGGGGGGCGTGGGTGCGCATCTCAACCAGCGGCGCTGGCTGCGGCGAAGACTGGCCCCTGTGCCACGGCTCCGTCGTGCCCGACATCGAGTCCACCCACACCATCGTGGAGCTGTCCCACCGGCTGTCCAGCGGCGTGCTGGTGCTGCTGGTGATCGGGCTGGTGGTCTGGGCGGTGCGAGCCTACCCGCGGGGACACATGGCCCGCTGGGGGGCCTGGGCCAGCATGGTGCTGCTCATCACCGAGTCCCTGCTGGGGGCCGGGCTGGTGATCTTCGGCTTGGTGGAGGACGACGCCTCGGTGAGCCGGGCGGTGGCCATGGCGCTGCACTTCCTCAACACCAGCTTGCTGTCAGGAGCGCTGGCCATGACCGCCTGGTGGGGCTCCAAGCCCCACGGCTGGCGGGTGCGCCTGGGCTCGGGCCTGCCGGCACTGGCGGCCCTGGCTGGCCTGCTGCTCATCGGCATGACCGGCACCATCATGGCCCTGGGGGACACCGTGCCCAGCGCCGCGCTCCAAGCGGTGGGGGCCGAGGGACACTACCTGCTGCAGTTGCGGGCGGTTCACCCCGCCACGGCCGTGCTGCTGGCCTGCCTGCTGGGCGCCGGCGCCACCTACGCCCTGCGCAAGGGCACCCACGCCATGCGAGCCCCCGCCGTGGCGCTGGTGGTGGCCCTCACGGCCAGCCTGCTGCTGGGGGGGGTGGACGCGGCGCTGCAGGCACCGGGCTGGGCGCAGATCCTGCACCTCTCCGCCGCCGTGGCCGCCTGGCTCTCCACTGTGCTACTCACGGGTAGTCTGCGCTATCGACCCGCGGCCGAGCCCGCCGCTGTCGCCACGAGGAGGGCTGCATGAGCGCCGCCACTGCCCTCCCCTCCCCCACTCGCCTGATCGGCGCGGGCCTGGGCCTGTCCAAGCCCGGGGTCACCGCCTGGAACGTGCTGATGGCCGCCGGCGGCCTGGGGCTGGCGGGAGCCGCCGCGGACGTTCACACCTGGGGGGGCACCATCGCGGGCACCACCCTGGTGGTCGCGGCGGCCAACGGGCTCAACATGGTGCTCGAGCGCCACAGCGACGCCCTGATGGCGCGCACCGCGTCGCGGCCCCTGGTCACGGGGCTGCTGGACCCACGGCACGCCACCGCCATCAGCCTGGCCCAGGCGGTGGTGGGACTGGGCTTGCTGGCTTGGCTGGCCAACCCCACCACCGCGGGGCTCGGACTGCTCGCGCTGCTGCTCTACGTGGGCGTCTACACCCCCATGAAGCGCCGCTCCGCAGCAGCCGCGCTGCCAGGCGCCATCGCGGGGGCCATGCCGCCTCTGATGGGCTGGACCGCGGCCACGGGCCTGGTGGAGCTCCCCGGGCTGGCGCTGTTCGCCCTGCTGCTGGCCTGGCAGCTGCCCCACGTGCTGGCCATCGCCCTGCTGCGCGAAGACGAGTACGCCCGAGCCGGGCTGCGCGTTCCCAGCATGGCGATGGGCACGGAGCGCACCCGCTTCTGGATCTTCCTCACCGCCTCGGCCACCGTCTCGGCCAGCCTGTTCCTGGGGGTGCCGGGCCTGGAGGGGGGCGTCTATCTTGGCTTCGCGGCCGCCGCGGCCGGCGCGCTGATGACCGGGGCCCTGATGGGCCTCGAGCGGGATGTGGCGCCGGGCTGGCCCCGCTGGATGCTACGGCTGACCGTGATCTACCTGCCCATGATCACCGCCGGCATCCTGCTGGATCGGCTGCTGGCCTGACCCCGGCTGCGCCACGAAGCTGCGCACCTCGGCCGGCTGCTTCAGCAGGCCCGCCTCGAGCATGAACGCCGCCGCCCGCTCCATGCCGGCCAGGTCGTCCTCGGACAGCCGCGTGGTGATCGTGGCGCCCGCCTCGAGGTTGGGCTCCACCGAGGCCGCGAGGCTCAGCACCGCGGGATCGAAGTCCACACCGGCCGCGTCCACGAACCAGGCGTCGGCCTGGTCCCGCTTGTCGCGGAAGACGCCGTAGGCACTCTCGAGGGAAGCCATGAAGCGCTCATCGATCCCGGGATGAGCCGCGATGGTGTCGCGGTGCATCACCACCACCGAGGTCACCACGCCCTGGGCCAGCACCCTCACGGCACCGCTGTGCTCCAGCTCTGCGAAGGTGGGATCCCAGGCGGAGCCCGCATCGACCGTGTCCCAGCGCCCGTCCTTGGACCCGGCGGCCACCAGGGCCACCTGCTCCTGGATGCCCAGGTTGACGCTGGTGACGTCCTCGACGGGATCCAGGCCCGCGTCCCGCAGGGCGGCCAGGGTCTCCCGCTGGGCGGCCGCGGCGAAGGGGATGGCGATGGTCCTGCCGGCGAGCCCGGCAACGTCCTGGACCGGCGAGTCGGCGGGCACGTAGGTGCCCACGCGGTTGTACATCAGCCGACCGATGATGGCCCAGTCGGGGCTCTTCGCGCAGAGCATGATCGCAGGCTGATCGGCGGTGAGCACCACGTCCACCTCGCCGGCCAGGGCGCCCTCGTTGAGGGGCCCACCGTAGGTGAAGCCCACCAACTGGGGTTCGATGCCCTGCTCCCGCAGCACCGGCGTGCGGTCCAGGATCTGAGCCAGCTGCCCCTGCGTGGCCCAGGTGGTCTGCCAGCCGATGCGCAGGGTGGGCAGGGGCTCCGAGGGCGCCTCGGCGGCGGGGGTAGCGGGCTCGGGGGAAGAGCAGGCAGCGAGGGCGGCCAGCAGGTGGGGCAGCATGGGCGTTGGGCTCCGAGCGGGGGCGGCGCAGCTTAGCGCGGAGCGACCCGGAAGCCCCGCACAAGGACGGCTCCGGGCTCCCGAACGATGCCCCAGGCCTGATCCGCGGAGTAGTGGTGAAGGCGAAAGCCATCCGCGCAGACATCGGTGGAGACGAGGAACCGATCACCCACAGGGTCCCAGGCTGCCACGAGCTGTCGATAGCGGACGGTCAGCTCACCCACCACCAGGCCGTCCTCACGCACCCCCACGGGGGTGAAGGGCAGCCCACGAAGCAGCTCGCTCCAGGTGTTCCCGGCGAGGTCGAAGCGCAGAACGACGGTTTCCTTCGTCCCAGTGACCTGTGTCCCGTGCACTGGGCCGGCCTCGACCGGGCTCCGGCCGATAGCGAAGGCCAACAGGCCCCCCTGAACGGGGATCACCCGCCCGACCGTGACGATGTCGAGGCCCGGTAGCTCCGGAGCCGGAACCGCAATCCGGGTTCCGTCCGACAGATCCAGTAGATCCAGCGGTAACCCCGGCTCTCCGTCGGACCGACGCACCACCACGAGATCACCGACCACCGCCTCGGGCCAACCACCGAGGGAGCCAGGTATCGTGACAGGCTCGGCCACCAGGCTCGTCGGATCTACCCACCAGGCCTCGGGGCCCGTCGAAGCGCGACGCAGGATCAGGGCTCGATCCGTCCCGGGAACGAGCTGAACCGGAGCCGCGTGAGGACCTCGCAGCCCGAGCACCTGAACGCTGGAACCAGCGCTCGGATCCACGGCGACGATCCGATCGCTGAACCAGCCGTCCTCCCGTGAGCTCACGGCGACCAGCACCCGGCCCCCCAAGGGCACAGCCCCAGAGCCCGCGCTCTCCCCTTCGAGCAGGCCCAGCCGGACCCAGCTGCCCTCCTCGACGGACAACGCTCCGTCCGAACGCCCCGGCCTGTCCAGCACGAAGACCTCGTTGAGCAGATAGCGTTGCTGGGCGCTCTCCACATCGGGCCCGCAGGCCGCCACCAGCGGATCGCGCCAAGGGTAGGACGGCGAGGGCTCAGCACAGGCGCAGACGAAGCTCAGCTCCTCGCCGAAGCGCTCTCGCCACGTCCGCTTGTGCCCCTCCTGTCGAGACAGATCGATGCAGAGCCAAGCGCGCACCATGGGACGTCGCCGGCGGTACTCGGGGTGGACCCAGCCGGTGCGAGGCGCCAGGGCCCACTTCACGGGTCCCATCCTGCGCACCACCGCTCGCTCGAGCTGGATGCGCTCCTCCCCCACCTGCGCCAGGAACTCCGCATAGGCCGCCTTCATGGCCGCCTCGGCTCGCTCTCCCAGCAGGTCCTTGGGGTCGACGATCTCCAGCTCTCGAACCGACTCCTCGTCGGCAAGCTCCCCCGCGAACAGGCAGGGTGACCAGAGCAAGAACAGAGCCAGGACGGTGCGTCTCACGACAGGAGCATACCGCAGCAGCCCAGGTCGGTCGGAAACCCTGTGACCGAACCCTACGCCCCCAGCGCCGCCCTCACCTCGAGCGCCAGCTCCAGCAGCCTGGGATCGTGCCGCAGCCCCGGCTGCCGTGGCCTGGGAAGCCGTACCGCCACCCGCTCGCGAACCCTGGCCGGGCCGCCGTTGTCGCAGGCCATCACCAGCACCTCGTCGGCCAGGTACAGGGCCTCGCCCACGTCGTGGGTGACCAGCACGGCGGTGGTGCCGCTGCCCTCCAGCAGGCGCAACAGATCGTCCTGCAGGGCCTCGCGCAGCAACGGATCCACCGCCGAGAAGGGCTCGTCCAGCAGCAGCACCTTTGGGCGGATGGCCAGGGCTCGCACCAGGGCCGCTCGCTGGGCCATGCCGCCGGACAGCTCGCCGGGCATCAGGGCCTCGGAGCCGGCGAGCCCGACCCGCTCGAGCAGGGGTGCGGTGCGCTCGGCCCAGCGCTCCCGGGCGCAGCCGGTGGCCTCGAGGGCGAAGTCCAGGTTGGCCTGCAAGCTCATCCACGGAAGCAGCCGCGGATCCTGGAAGGCCATGCCCACCGCAGGACGGGGCGCACCGTCGGGGTCCGGGGTCGCGGCCGGTCGCTCGAGCTGACCATCGCGAGGCTCCAGCAGGCCGGCCAGCACTCGGAGCAGGGTGGTCTTGCCGCAGCCGGAGGGGCCTACGATGCCGCAGATCCCACCCGCGGGCACATCCAGATCCACATCGCGGAACACTGCCTTCCCCCCGAAGACGAAGCCCAGACCACGCGCCCGGATCACGGCGCACTCCAGGGAACCAGCCAGCGCTCGAGGCCCCGGGCCAGCAAGGCCATGGCCGCCCCCAGCAGACCGATGCAGAGCATGCCCACCATCACGCCCTCGGTCTCGAGCACCAGTCGATGCATCTGGATGCGGTAGCCCAGGCCGCTCTGGGCCCCCACCAATTCGGCGGCGATAAGGCTGGTCCAGGCCAACCCCAGGCCCGTGCGCAGTCCGGCCACAACCTGGGGCATGGCCGCGGGCAGGCGCACCCGCCACAGCACCAGGCCCGGCCGAGCCCCCAGGCTCCGAGCCAGCTCGAGGTAGTGAGGGGGACAGTCGGCCAGGGCCAGGGTGACCTGGATGTAGATGGGAAAGAAGGCCCCCAGGAACACGATGAACCAGGCGGAGGGGTCCCCCAGCCCGAACCACAGGATGGCCAGGGGCACCCAGGCGATGGGAGGAATGGGGCGCAGCAGCTCGAGCAGCCGCCGCAGCGCCCTACCCCAGCGCCCAAGGGCCGCCGACGCAGCGCCCAGCAGCACGCCGAGCACCGCGGCTGCGCAGAAGCCGACGACCACTCGTCCCAGGCTGGCCGCGATGTCTCCCAGCAGCTTCCCCTCCCGGACCAACGCCCCAGCGGCTGCCAGCACCGCCCACGGCCCTGGCAGGGTGGGGCTGTCGGCCCACCACGCCGCCAGTCCCCAGCCCAGCAAGGCGGCGACAGCGAGCAGGAAGGTGGGCAGGGCGCGCATGGGGCGGGCCTGTATCGCGCTGCGAACACCCGCGAGGCTCTGGTAGGATGCCAGCCATTGCATGTTCCTAGGGAGACGCCATGAACCCTCGCCTGCTCGCCCTCGCGCTCACCCTCGGCTGCGGCGAGGACAAGCCCGACGACACCGCCCCCCTTCCCGAGACCGACAGCGACGCCGACACCGACACCGACGCGGACAGCGACGCCGACACCGACGCCGACAGCGACACCGACGCGGACACCGACACCGAGGTCGATGGCCTGGTGCTGGCCTACTTCGCGGTGCACCTGGACCCCGCCTCGGCCGTCGATCCCATCAGCGGTGAGATCAACAGCTCCCGGCCCTCCGCCTACATCGAGGATCTGCTCGATCTGGTGGTCGCCGCCGATGCCTACGAGCATCGGCTGACCCTGATGTTCACGCCCCAGTGGGCAGCCTGGATCCTCGACCCGGCCAGCAGCTTCCCCAGCGAGAGCGTGATCTACGACCACAGCACCCACACCGTACCCCTGAACCTTGTCCGCGCCTTCGAGGCCAAGGGCCACGAGATCGCCATCCACCACCACGCCCTCACCTCCCCCGCCAGCTGGGACGGCTTCACAGACGCGGAGTCATGGCAGGCCGATCGCGACGGGGACGGAAACGATGAGACCTACCTGGCCGATGGGTCTGGCCCTCACGATCCCGATCCCCACTACCTTGGGGACATGGAGGCCTTCATGGCCTGGGTCGGGCAGCTGCCAGTCGACGGACACACGCCGATCGTCAGCGGCACCGCCGAGGAGTGGCCCCCAGGGTTCCTCAACTCCGCCTCCGGCGGCCCCGCTGACTACGAGAGCTACGACACACGTGGGGACCTGGTCAGCCAGCCCTGCGCCGCCCAGCACGGCGACAGCTGGCTGTGGCAGGTCCGCATGCGCAGCTTCACCGAGTCCGCCCACCAGACCGAGGTGCTGGACGAAGAGCTCCCCGCCGCCCTGCTCGACTTCGCCGACGCCGAGGGGCTGTGGACCACGGGCTTCGTCACCCACGCCAAGAACGTCGCCGACACCAGCATCATCGGGTACGAGGCGCTGTTCGCCGATCTGGATGCCGCGGGGCTGCGGCTCTCCCGGCTCCAAGACGTCATCGGCGCCTTCAGCCACACGGCCACCGCCCCGGACAAGGCACCCGAGAACCTGCACTGCCAACCCGACGAGCCGGAGACCGAGCCGGAGTAGCGTCGCGCTCCGCAGTCCTTCGAGTGGGCCCCGCGCTCGGAGGTCTTCGGGCCTACCTGATAGTATGGGGACCTCTCCAGGAGGATCCCATGGGCGAAGTTCGAGATCCCAAGGACCCGCAGGCCCTTCCCGGCCCGCCCTCACCCCGCACCACCATCGTCGGAGGCCGCCCCCCCGAAGGTGAGCCCAGCCGCTTCCTTGTGCCCGTCGGCATCCAGAAGCTGCTGCACCTCGCCGCGGCCTCGCCCGGCTTCCTGCGCCTGCTGACCGAACGCCGCGCCGGCGTGGCCGAAGCTGCAGGCATTGCGCTGACGCGCACGGAGCAGGCTGTGCTCGGTGCTATCT
Source organism: uncultured Enterobacterales bacterium (assembly GCA_964532635.1). Lineage (GTDB taxonomy): Bacteria > Myxococcota_A > UBA796 > UBA796 > JAFGLY01 > CALDOK01. The sequence continues at coordinate 5,231 of CAZHIK010000085.1, read as the reverse complement.
CCGACAACCAGCTGGCGACCATGGCCGGCGCTGTGCCCCGCAGCAGCTTGGGCCCCAGCTCGCGTCAGGTGGCGGCCGCTGCCGTGGTGCTGCTGGGCGGCGCGGGTACCGTGGCCTGCGATTTTGCCGCGGACGCCGTGGAGCGGGTCTCCCACAACGAGATGGCCACCGACGGTGGCGCCGCCCCCGACGAGCCACCGCCCCGTGACACAGCCATGCCGGCGCCCACCGGCATCCAGCCCGACATCCCCCCCGAGCCGGATGCTACACGCGTGCCCGAGCCCGAACCTCCTGCAGATCCAGATGCCCCCGCCACCATCCCCGAGCTGGACGAGCCCGAGGCCGTGCCCACCCCAGATCGGCCTCAACCCACCCGGGGTATTCGCCCCGATGTCCCTCCGGACCGGGTCGAGATGATCAAGGCCACCGCTGGAATCCCGCCGACCGTTTCACCCGTCCCCACGCGCATCGAGCCCGAGCCCGAGCCCGAACAGGAAACCGAACCCGAAGAGCTACCCGAAGCCGAGGTCGAGACCATCCCCGACGATGCTTGGCGCATGCGCGCCGGCATGGCCAACGACGTGCCCCCCGAGCCCGATCTCACCCAGCCGCCTGCCGGCGACGAGGAGTGAGGCGAGGCTCCCCCATGGCCGACATCACCATCCTGAACCTCAACATGCTGTACGTGCGCTACTACGACAGCGTGGAGCGCGAGCGTCACCTGCCCCTGGGGCCGCTGTACGTCACCTCGGCCCTCGAGCAGGCCGGGTTCACGGTCGACTTCCGCGACTACCAGCAACACGACGCACCCGAGCTGTTCACCGCCGACGAGATCCTGCGCTTCCTGACCGACGCCGCTCCGGTGGTGGGTTTTTCGTGCATGGCCAACCTGTTGCCCTTCACCCTGCTGGCCATGCGGGCCTACAAGCAGCGGCATCCAGATGCGACGCTGGTGCTGGCGGGGGTAGGCCCCAAGGCCGTGGAGGAGCCCATCCTCGAGCGCTTTCCCTGGGTCGACATCATCGTGCGCGGCGAGGCCGAGATCAGCGCCCCCGCGCTGATGAGCGCCCTGCGCGACAAGGGCGACCTCTGCAAGGTCCCCGGCATCAGCTTCCGCGACGAGGAGGGCCGCGTCGTCCACACAGCGCGCGCAGCCCGCCTGCAACAGCTCGACGCCATCGCAGCCCCGGCCTGGCACCAGGTGGATCTGACCCGCTACACCGGCTTCGGGGTCATCACCTCCCGGGGCTGCCCCTATCCCTGCACCTTCTGCTCTGTGGCCCCGGTCTGGGACCACGAGCCCTACCACCGCTCGGTGGAGTCGGTGGTCGAGGAGATGCGCTTCCTGAAGGAACAGGGGGGTGCTCGCCTGGTGCTGTTCCAGGACGAGTACTTCCTGACCGGTCGCGCTCGGGTGCTCGCCTTCTGCGAAGCCCTCGAGCGCGCGGGCCTGGACATGATGTGGAAGGCCTTTGGCCGCATCAACCTCTCCGACGCCACCATGATGCAGCGGATGGCCGACACGGGCTGCGTGGAGATCCGCTTCGGGGTGGAGTCGGGCTCCGATCGGGTGCTCGAGCTGTGCCGCAAGGGCTTCACCGCCGATCAGGTCGTGCCCGTGGTGGCCGAGGCCACCCGCATCTTCCGGCGCACCGACCTGTTCTACGTCTGGGGCTTCCCCTTCGAGACCATGGACGACTTCTACCAGTCGGTCTTCCAGATGGTCAGCTTCCGCATGATGGGGGCTCGCATCCTGCCCTCCATGCTCTGCCTGCTGCCCCAGACCGCCATCTACAAGGAGCACATCGACCCGGCTCGGCTCGAGTTCGCCCCCGATCTGCTCCCCGAGTACATGATCACCGGCCACGAGGTGAGCCGCTGGGCCCACGTGGAGATCCGCCCAGAGCACGAAGAGGTCTTCGCCTTCATACGCCAACACCCCGACCTGTTCCCCGGCTTCTTCCACATCGACCTCGAGGGCAACATCCGGCCCAAGCTGAGGGCGCTGCAGGAGCTCGGTTTCTACCCCGCATCCGACGAGGACCTGGCCGCCATGGAGAGCTGCGGCGCCCACTCCCCCCGGGTGAGCGAAGCCGCTGGCGCCCTCGCCACGCGGAGCGACGCGTGAGACCGATGGCTCTCGCGCTCCCTATGCTGCTGCTGCTGGCCTGCGAGCAGGCCCCCGAGCGCCATGGACCCGACGGTCCACCCAGCGATGACAGCGGGGCACCCACGGACAGCGAGCCCGACGCGGACAGCGACACGGACGCCGACAGCGACACCGACGGCGATGCCGACGCCGACACCGACGCCGACACCGACGGCTGCCCCGGGGCCATGGAGCGGGTCCAGGGCAGCACATGCATCGACCGCTACGAGGCCTATCTCCAGGTCTTCGAGGGAGGCAGCTGGGTGGACCGCTCACCCTACGAGACCCTCGAGGGCAGCGAGCGGGTGCGGGCCGCCGTGGGCGCCGGGACGGTACCCCAGGCCTACATCAGCGGAGACGAAGCCGAACAAGCGTGCCGCGAAGCCGGCAAGCGGCTGTGCACCAGCGACGAGTGGCTGGCGGCCTGCCAGGGCCCCCAGGGCCAGACCTACCCCTACGGCAACAGCCACATCGACGGAGCCTGCAACGACGACTACGCGGGCTCCCACCCCGTAGTGGACTACTTCGGCACCTCCGAAGGCATCTGGGATTCCGCCAGCATGAACGACCCGGGCATCAACCAGATGGCCGACACCGTGGCCGCCGCCGGGGACTTCACCGCCTGCGAGAGCGCCTGGGGTGTCTTCGACATGCACGGCAACCTGCACGAGTGGGTGGCCGACACCGACGGCACCTTCCGCGGGGGCTTCTATGCCGACGCCTCCATCAACGGCGCCGGCTGCACCTACGTCACCACCGCCCACGCCCGCAGCTACCACGACTACAGCACCGGCTTCCGCTGCTGCAGCGATCCCCTGTGACTCCCCCACCACCAGCGAGCAGCCCATGCCGTCTCCTGACATCGTCCCCCGCTGGGAGTGGCGGGGCTTCGCCGGGCACTTCGGCCTCGCGGAGGCCCGCATCCGTGCTGCTGGTGAGCCTCGCACACGGCACAGCTCCGAGATCTATCTCCCCTGCCTGAGCAGCTCGGACAACACCAAGATCCGCTCCGAGCTGCTGGACATCAAGCGCCTGCAGGCCGTGGATCGAAACGGCCTGGAGCTGTGGCAGCCGGTGATGAAGAGCGGCTTCCCCCTTCCCCGGGAGCAAGCGGAGCTGGTGCACGCCTCCTGGGGCCTGAGGCCGCCCCCCGAAGAGCTGGAGTGGTTCCCCTACGGCCGCTTCATGGAGGCGGTGACCCACATGGGCACCGTGGCGGTGGTGCCCGTCACCAAAGAGCGCGCCACCTGGCTGATCCAGGGTGCCGCGGTCGAGCTGTCCGATCTGCGGATCGGAGAGACCCCAGCCCGGACCGTCTGCGTCGAGCACGAGGATCCGGACCTGGTCTGGCGCATCGTGCGGCAGCTTGGGCTCGCCCACCTGCCAAACGTCTCCTACCTGGCCGCCATCCGGCTCCACCTGGGCTGGGAGTAGGCCATGCCCCGCTTCGCCACCATCGACGTCGGCTCCAACTCCGTGCTGATCCACATCGCCGAGCGCGACGACGACGCCCGCTTCGAGCCCATCGCAGACAGGGCGGTGCTCTCCCGCCTCGGCGAAGGCCTGGCCGAGCGCGGTGCACTCTCGCCAGAAGCCGTCGAGCGCACCGTGGACGCCCTGGCCCGCTTCGTGGCCCTCGCGCGGGAGCACGGCGTCCAGGACATCGCCGCGGTGGGCACCATGGCTCTGCGCAATGCCAGCAACTCCAGCGCGCTGCTCGAGCGCGCCCGCGAAGAGCTGGGCCTCGACATCCAGGTCATCCCCGGCGAGGAGGAAGCCCGGCTGGCCTTCCTGGCCGCCCGCTCCAGCCTGCCCCCGTCCGACGCCGCTGTGGTGGTCTTCGACGTAGGCGGAGGCTCCACCGAGTTCATCCTGGGCCGTGGGGCCAGCATCGAGCGTCGCTTCAGCCTCGACCTCGGCGCCCTGCACCTGACCACCGAGTTCCTCACCAGTGACCCGGTCGACCCTGCCGAGCTGCTCGATCTGCAACGCCACCTGGCCCGCGCCTTCGGCTCCCTGGGATTCGGGGAGACCGCTGGCGCAATCGGTCTCGGAGGCACCATCTGCAACCTGGCTGCCAACCACCACGGGCTGGACGAGTACGACCCCGACGTGGTCCACGGCACGGTGATGGACCTGGCCACCCTCCAGGCCCAGCTGCGGTCACTGGGTGCGCTGAGGATCTCCCAGCGCCGTGAGCTGCCAGGGATCCAGCCCAAGCGGGCCGACACCATCCTGGCGGGTGCAGCGGTGGTTCTGGCGGTGCTGCGGGCCCTCGGGGCCCCCTCCCTGACGGTCTCGGACCGCGGCCTGCGCCACGGCTTGCTCCACGATCGTTTCGGCGCTCACGCCCCGCGCAGCAGGTCGTGATGGGCATGGGCGCCCACCGGGAGCCCTCGTTACGGGGTCTCCGTTCTTCGACCCTCACCACCAGGAGATCTCCATGAGCCTCCGCCTCGTCCTCCTGTCCCTTCCCCTCTGTCTGGCCCTCGCCTGCGGCGACAAAGAGGACACCCAGGTCCCCGAAGGTGACACCGACACCGACACCGATGCGGACACCGACACCGACACCGACGCCGATGGTGACACCGACGCCGACAGCGACGCCGACAGCGACGCCGACAGCGACGCCGACAGCGATGCCGACAGCGACGCCGACACCGATGTCCCCTCCACGGTGGTGATCAACGAGATCATGCCCGAGTCCGACGTCGATGACGACTGGATCGAGCTGTACAACACCTCCGGCTCCGCGCTGAACATCAGCGGCTGGCTCATCACCAACGCCTTCGGCGAGTCGGGCGCCGAGTACCACGCGCTGCCCGATGGCACCAGCATCGCCTCCGGGGGCTACCTGCTGCTCCTGGCCACCGGAGAGGGTGAAGGCCTCGAGACCAACTTCGAGCTCGAGCGCAAGGGCGGGATCGTCACCCTGATGATCGACATGAGCACCGTGCTCGACGAGGTGGAGTACCCCGAGGTGCAGGCCGAGCAGAGCTACGCGCGCATCCCCGACGGCAGCGACAAGTGGTTCATCACCGACAACACCACCCCCGAAGCCGCCAACGCCGAATAGAACAGG
>CAZHIK010000084.1:0-15260 GCA_964532635.1 uncultured Enterobacterales bacterium | reverse complement strand
ACCCCAGCGCCATGCGCAGCAGATCGAGCTTGTCTGGCGAGCCGGCCTCGGCCGTCATGCGGGCCAAGCCCAGGGTGGAGACATGCAGCGCCGGCCCGATGGGAAGCTCCATGCCCAGCTCTTGCCCCAAGCGGAGCTGCTGGTCTCCGGTGGCATCGGGGAGCAGCTGCGCACCAGTGGTGGACCAGGCGGTGAGCTGCCGAGCGCTCGGCGCGGCCAAGCTGGATGGAAGCGCGAGCATGGCCAGAAGGAGACCGATCATGGCAGCCCCTCCTCGTGGCAGCTGGAGCAGAGCACCTCGCCGGGAGCGCCCTGCTGGGCTCCGTCGTGGCAGTTGCCACCGCAGGAGCCTTCGGCGTAGGCCTCCCCATGGGCGGCGAGGTGATCGTCCCCGTGGGGGTAGCTCGCATGGCACCCCTGGCAGCTCGAGGCCTCGTGGCAGCCAGCGCAAGCGGTGTCGCCGCCGCGGGTGACCACGTCAGCGCCGTGCTCGCGAGCGGAGGTCTGGTTGCTGGGGTGGGGGTAGGTGGCGTGGCAGCCGGTGCAGGTGTCCGCGGGGGCCGTGCTGGGATCGCGGTCTCCCGCAGAGCCGTGGCAGCCGGTGCAGGCGTACTCGTCGGCGGACCAGGCCGCGCCGTGCTCGTCCCGGAAGTCCCGGCGGTGAGGGTAGGCGGCATGGCAGGAGCGGCAAGCCGGGATGGCTGGCTCCTCCGGGGGCGCGGAGTCCGTCACGACAGCCGTGTCGGGCTCCGGAGGATCGACGGCGTGACAGGTGGTGCAGCTGTCGAGCAGCTCGGCGGCTTCACCGTGGGTGTCCGCGTAGCCCTCGGGGTGGGGGAAGGCCGCCGGGGAGTCTCCGCTCGAGGCGGGCCGCGGCTCGCCGCAGCCCGCCAGCAGCACGATGAAAATGGGCAGCACCCTCGTCATCGCGCTCCCCCCCCCGCTCCGCGGCTCTCGTCCTGGGCCTCGAGGGTGAGCGTGAAGGACAGATCCTCGCTGTCGAGCACCGCCTCCGCCCGACCCAGCTGGTACCTGTTGGCGGCTCCCTCGACGGTGTAGCTGCCAGGATCGAGGGCATGGAAGCAGGCGAGTCCCGCCTCATCGGTCAGCCGGTCACGACCCGTCGGGTCGAGGATGGCCCAGGCCCCTGCGAGCGGCTCGCCACTCCCAGCCTCCAGCGTCACGCATAGGTCCAGACGCTCGGCAGGGGCCCAGGTATCCGCGGGTTCCCCCGGCCAGGCGGGCCGCTCGCAGCCCGCACTGGCCGTGGTGAGGAACAACCAGAGAAGGGTCGGTCGACAGGACACCGTGCCTAGGCTCCCGTCTCGTAGTCGAAGTCCATGGCGCCAGGGAAGGTCTTCTGCTCGAGCGAGTCGAGGATCATCGTGTTGGCACCAAAGGCCAAGCTCTGCGCGTCGTAGCCGAGCAGCTGCAGCCAGGCAGCGACCATGGACGAGGTCTGGCCCGACCAGCAGTAGATCGCGATGGTCTCGTCGGTGGGCAGCATGGACAGGGTGTCCAGGTTGATCCCATCGGTCGGCGTGACCTGGTACGCGCCGGTGATGTGCCCGTAGTAGTCGTAGTCATCCGCGGACCAGAAGTTGATGACGTGGTAGTCGTCGGGAGCGCCGAGCACGTCGCCAGCGGCGATCTTGTTCATCTCGTCGAGCACCCGGCCGTCGAGCTGGGCCGTGACGATGGCCGCGCCATCGGTCTCCCCGGTGGCGATCTCGGGCAAGGTGTCGAAGCTCGGCGTGTCGGGAGCCGCGTCGTTGGACCAGCCGTCGGGGTAGTCCAGCGCGGCATTGCCGGAGTTGGGAGTCCACAGGTCGAAGTCGCTGTGCCAGGCCGAGAAGCCCCACTTGAGGCTGGTGGCGTCGACGTCGTTCAGCCGCAGTGCCATGACCGCGTGGCCGGCGCTCTGACCCGTGTAGCAGTAGACCAGGACCGGGAGGCCGTCGGTGTTGTTGGCAGCCTCGTAGCTCACCACGTCGGCCAGGCTGACCATGTGGGCGCCTGGGATGTGGCCGTCCTCGTAGTCGGTGACACCGTTCTCGTCCTTGTCCGAGGTGCGGGTGTCGATGATGAACCAGCTCTCCAGGCCCGCGTCGAAGACCGCCTGGGCGTCCAGCACCCACTCGTCCAGCAGGGTTGGGAGGTCCAGGTCGTTGTCGGCCAGGTAGGCGGCCAGGAGCTCGAACTCGGTATCCTCGATGGTGGTGTCGGTGTCTCCGGTGTCCTCGAGGCCGGTCTCCTCGAGGCCGGTCTCCTCCGGCTCCTTGTCGCCGCAGCCGACGACGAGCCCGAGGGCGAGGATGGCGGTGATGCCGAGGTAGTGCTTGGTCATGGCGTCTCCTTGCTCCCAGCGGGAGCGATGGTGCCCCGAACCTGGCCCCACTCGGTGGCCGGGGTGTCGGGGACGATGTAGGGGGCGTTGGCTTCGGCCAGCTCGGGGCGCTGATCGAGATCGACCTGGCGCAGGAACCAGCCATCGGTGGTCGCAGGCGAGGCGTGGCAGGCATCTCCACAGGCCTCCCCCTCCCCGACGGTCGTCCGAGAGGAGAAGCGCACGATGTTGTGGGGCGCGGTGTACTTCCAGGTGGGCAGGGCCTCGAAATCGGGAAGGTCGTCCAGACCCCAACCGGCGAAGCTGTCGGGGGCCACCGGCACGTGGCGCAGGGTGACGTAGGTCCAGCTCCGCTCGTCAGGCAGCGGGTTCTTGCCAATCTTGAAGGTCAGCCAGGAGGGCTCGTCGAGGCCGTCCGGTACGTGGCACGACGCACAGGCCTTGTAGTCCTGGGCATGGCAGACCTGGCAGCTCAGGTCCTGCCAGTGCTGCTGGTGCCACTCGTTGCCGGTCGCGACGGAGGCGTGACAGTCCTCGCAGCGGGGCAGGTCTCCCTCCTCGTGGCGGACCGTCGCGTCGGAGCTGTGGATGCCGTCGGCGCCGTGGCAGAAGTCACAGCGCTTGCCATCGAGGTAGTGGGCATCGCCGCTGTAGCCGTCGATCTCGTCGCGATGAACCCCGCGGAACTCCTCACCGATGCGGCTGCCGTGGCAGGCCGTGCACTGGTTGAGCATGTCGGGCGTGCGCTGGAAGACATGGCCCTCGATGAAGCCGCCTTCCACCGTGTTCGGCCGGCTGACATGGCACTGGCCGCATGTCGCGTGGCACTGGTAGCACTTGCCGGCGTAACCCTCGGCGAGAGCGGGGTGGTCGTCCATCGAGCCACCAAGCCGCAGCTCGACCATCCCGCCCATGCCCGCGACGGTCTTGTGCAGCGAGTGCGCAGCCAGCTCGACGATCTCACCGTGGCAGCTCGCACAGCGCTCGTCGGCCGCTGCGCTGGGGTCACGGACCACGCCCTCGTGGGCTTCTTCCTTCACCGTCGCGTCAGGCTGGCCTCCATGGCAGTCCTGGCAGGCAATCCTACCATGGGCCGTGGACTCGAAGTCCATGACGTCGATGGCCACCTTCTCCCACGCCTCCAGCGGGGCGACCTCGCCACCTCAACCCTCGCCACTGCCTTCGCTCTCGGACTCCCCGGTGTCTGGATCCACCTCAGCCTCCAGGATCTCCTCGCTGCCGTGGCAGGAGATGCAGCCTGCCGATGCGACCTCGATCTCGCTGTCCGCTGTCTCCCCGGGATGTTGGTCGCAGGCTCCGCCGAGCAGGGCCACGCAGAGCAGTCCGATCGTGGAATGGGCAGGGGGGGCCGCCATGGGTACTCCGCGCCACCTGGAGTGGTCATTGGGACGAGACGTTCGACGGATGCAAGGACCGCGCCAGCATCGAGAGGCGGCAGAGGGCGCGCATTGAACACGATGATGCAAGCCGAATGGCGGCCAAGACGAACCGGTACCGACGCAGAAACGCGACTCTGTCCCGTGGAGTGACGCTACGCTGCGACTGTGCTGGCTGAGTCGCCGCACCATCCTCCGGCGATGCCGCACGCTCCGAGCCTGGCACGCTCCTTGCTCCCTTCTTGGGAAGAGCCCTTGGCCGCACGCTCACACCGCGGCCAAGGCAGAATGGAGAACACCATGAGCTCGAAGCGCTACCTGGGCATCGTGGCACTGATCGGCCTCGGCTTCGCCAGCCTGGCCTGGGCGCAGGACGCCGACGAGGCAGCCCCTGCAGCCGAGCAGACCATACCCGCCTCTTCGGTCGCTGGGCCCTGGGGGCCTGCCTTCGTGGACGAGAACGGCGACGGGATCTGCGACCGCTACCAGGACGGCACCTGGCAGGGAAGGCGCGGACGGGGCTACGGCCCCGGCATGGGGCCGGCCTTCGTCGACGAGGACGGCGACGGGGTGTGCGACTACTACCAGGACGGCGCCTGGCAGGGAGGGCGCGGCCGTGGCAACGGCCTGGGCTACGGCCGCGGCATGGGGCCGGCCTTCGTCGATGAGGATGGCAACGGCGTGTGCGACTACTACGAGGACGGCTCCAGACCGGGAAGGCGCGGTCGTGGCAACGGCTGGGGTCGCAGGCGCGGCCGCCAGGCTCCGGTTCCCGAGTAGCCAGGTTCCGCTCCCGCGAGCCGCGAAGGGAGCCGCCTCACAGACACCCGCCATCTTTCGAGAGCGGCTCCGCTCCCATTGGTGGCCTGACTCGGAGTCTCCACGATGAAACGGCTCAAGTGGCGTCGCGTCGTCTCGCTCTCCCTGCTGCTGCTGGCAGCTGTGCTCACCTACACTGGCTTCGTGCTCTACATCGCCCCTCAAGGCCGCATCGCCTACTGGTCGGACTGGCACTTCCTTGGCCTGGACAAGGACCAGCTGGGGGCCATCCACACCTCGAGCGCCTTCGCCTTCGCGCTGCTGGGCTGGCTGCACACCCTGTACAACTGGAAGGCCATCGTCCGCTACCTGAAGAACGCGTCCCAGCAGCTACGGGTGACGACGCCGGAGGTGATCGTCACCTCCGCTCTCGTTGCCGTCATCGTGGCGGGATCGGGGCTGTCGCTGCCCCCATTCGCCCAGGTGATGGAGACTGGCGAGGCCATCAAGGCCTGGTGGGAGGAGCGCGAGGGCAGCCCGCCCTACGGCCACGCCGAGCTGGCCAGCCTCGCCACCGTGGCCGACAAGCTGGGGCTCGAGACCGAGGCCGCGCTCGAGGCGCTGCGTGACGCCGGTTGGACCGTCGACGACGTGGAGCTGTCCCTGCTCCATGTCAGCCGGGACAACGAGGGCTCTCCCGCGGACATCTATCGCCTGCTCGCTGCCGCGGGCGGGGACACCGAGTCCGCGGCCATCCAGGCCGTCGCCCACCACCCCTCGGGGTTGGGCAAGCGCTCGCTTGCCAGCCACTGCGAGACCGAGGGGATCGAGATCGATCAGGCGCTGGAGCGGCTGGCTGCCCTCGGCGTCAAGCCTTCACCGGACTCCACGCTCAAGGTGCTTGCGGCTGAGCTGGGCACGACCCCCGCCGCGCTCGCGGACGTTCTACAGGAGCCTGCGAGCACACCGGGCCTCACCGATCCACCACCACCTCGACGCGCTCGAGGTCGATGATCACCTGGTCACGCTCGTCGGATCGCAGGGCCAGCCCACCCTCGGGGCGACGAAAGCTGCGGCTCACGCCCTTCAGCTCCACGATCGGCGGCGTGGCTGTCGCCCTGGGGCGAGCGCACGCCTCTCGTGGTGTCGGCACAGCGCGTTCCCCGCGAACAGCGGGGCAACGGAAGTCGTCCAGTGGCATTCCGCTCTCCTCCATGCTGTGCCCAGTCAGCACGGAGCGTGCCAGTGGCGACAGGAAGAGCGGGCAATGGGATAGATGGTCTCGATGTCCGAACTCCCTTCCATCCCCACGAGCACGATCCTCGACAGCATCTCCGATGGTGTCTTCACCGTGGACCTGGAGTGGAGGGTGACCTCCTTCAACCGCGCCGCCGAGGAGATCACCGGCATCCCCAGGCAGGCGGCCATCGGACGGCTCTGCGCCGAGGTGTTCAAGGCCAACCTGTGCGAGGGACGGTGTCCCCTGCGGGCCACCCTCGAGTCGGGCCAGCCTAGGATCAACCAGCCAGCCTTCGTGGTGGACTTCGATGGGCGACGCATCCCCGTCTCCGTCTCCACGGCACTGCTCAAGGACGAGCAGGGCAATGTCATCGGGGGGGCGGAGACCTTCCGGGATCTGAGCCTCGTGGAGCAGCTGCGCAAGGAGCTGCAAGGCCGCCACCGCATGGGCGACCTCGTCAGCCGTGCCCAGCCTATGCGTCGGATCTTCGAGGTCATCCCAGCCATCTCCTCCAGCATGGCCACCGTGCTCATCCAGGGAGAGACGGGCACGGGGAAGGAGCTGCTGGCTCGCGCCATCCACGATCGGAGTCCAAGGGCCAAGGGCCCGTTCGTGGCACTGAACTGCGCGGCCTTTCCGGAGACCCTCCTGGAGTCGGAGCTCTTCGGCTACCGCAAGGGCGCCTTCACGGGCGCGGTCAAGGACCGACCTGGACGCTTCGCGGCTGCGGAGGGGGGAACACTGTTCCTCGACGAAGTGGGAGAGATGTCCACCGCCATGCAGGTGCGGCTGCTGCGGGTGCTCCAGGAGAAGACCTACGAGCCGCTGGGGAGCACCAAGCCGGTGCGCACCAACGCACGCATCCTCGCCGCCACGAACCGGGATCTGGCTGCAGAGGTCCAGGAGGGACGCTTCCGCGAGGATCTGTTCTACCGGATCAACGTGGTGCGCGTGGACATACCCCCGCTCCGCGAGCGCAAGGAGGATCTCCCCCTGCTGGTGGACCACTTCGTCTCCCGCTTCAACCGCCTTCAGGACAAGCAGCTCATCGGCGTCGGTCCCCACGCCATGGAGGCGCTGATGGCCCACGACTGGCCGGGCAACGTGCGGGAGCTCGAGAACGCCATCGAGCACGCCTTCGTGCTCTGTGTCGAGGGCAGCATCGAGCTTCGCCACCTGCCACCAGCGCTGGCCAGCAAGTCGGGCCCGGTCGGCGAGTACAGCACCCTCCAGGCTGCGGTGCGAGCCACGGAGAAGGCCGCCATCCTCGACGCGCTGGCCCGCAACGGTGAGAACCGCGACGCAGCAGCACGCGACCTGGGCATCCACAGGAGCACGCTGTTCCGCAAGGTCAAGGAGCTGGGGATTCCCCTGCCGGAGACGGACGGCCGCAGCCGCTCTTGAGCCGCGCGCCATCGCACAGGCGAGACGGTCTCGCCCCAGAGGCATGCAGGGACGCGACGGTATTTCCCGCTGGCGACCCGAAGAACGGGAGATGCGGCCGATGGCATGAACCGTGCAAAACCCTTGGCGGCAACCGGAGGTCAACCGCCGTGAAGCTCGCCATCGCCATCTCCAAGGGGCGCGTCGCCCCGCTGTTCGACACCTCTCGGCGGATGTTGTTGCTCGAGCTCGATGACAATGAGACCGTCACGTCCGAGGAGCTGACGCTGGAGGCGGATGGTGGCTTTCCACGTGTGCGCGCTCTGCTGGGTCATGGGGTGGAGACCTTGATCTGCGGGGCGATCTCCCGCGAGCTCTCCGCGGCCTTCGAGGCCTGCGGCGTCGACGTCCGCTCCTTCGTCTCGGGCGACGTGGAGCGCGTGGTGGAGGCGTTTCTGGCGGGCACGCTCCACAGCGGCGCTTTCTGCATGCCAGGCTGCTGCGGCCTGGGGCCCAGGTACCGCGGCGGCCGCTCGGGCCACGAGACCTGAAACCCCGGAGAGAGGCCATGTTCGAGGATGAGCTCAGCGAGTGGGCCGAGGAGGTCCAGACGAAGGTGTTGGAGGAAGCTCGCGATCGCTACAGCGAGCGCGCCATCGGTCACTGGACGGCGCCGCACAACTTCGTTCCTGCGCCCGAGGGGTGTGTCTCGGGCAAGCTCACGGGCCCCTGCGGGGACACCATCGAGATCTGGCTCGAGGTCGGCGACGCCCGGATCACGCGCTCCGGCTTCCTCACGGACGGCTGCAGCTCCAGCATCATGTGCGGCAGCGCAGCGGCCTGGCTCGCTGAAGGAATGTCCGTCTTCGAGGCCCGTGGCATCACGCAGCGGCGCATCCTGGACGAGCTGGGCGGTATGCCGGAGCTGGAGCAGCACTGCGCTCTGCTGGCATTCCTGGTCCTGACCGAGGCACTCGCTGCGGTGAAGTCCCTGGGCTGAAGACGGAGGTACCCCGCCCCGTCGCCGGTCAGAGACCGATGCTCACCCACCTCTCCTCTCGAGGCAGGGCCGGGACCGTGCATTCGCCCTCGTCGAAGCGCCTCCAACAGTGGGAGATCGCTTCGATGGTCATCTCGGTGGCCGGTGGTTCGAGGGGGAGCAAGCCTCGAGCGAGCATCCTGGGCACCGCCGGATCGAAGGGGATGCGACCTGCCGTGGGAACGCCCCAGGAAGCACAGGCATCCTCGATGCTCCTGGTGAGGGAGGGTGCCAGATCCCACTTGTTGACGGCCACGGCAGCTCGCGTCTCGAAGTGCTGGGCGAGACGGAGCATCCGCTCAAGGTCGTGGAGCCCCGAAGGCGTGGGCTCGGTGACCGCGAGCAAACGATCCAGCTGGCCCATGGCCGCGTGCACCGGACAGCCGATGCCCGGTGGTCCGTCCACGAGCACCAGCCCGATGCCCTCCCGATCCGCCCAGAGCGCTGCCTCCTGGCGGACCTTTGCCACGAGCTTGCCCGAGTTGTCCTGGGCTACGCCCAGGGCGGCGTGGACGAGCAGGACTGAGCCCGAGCGGCGGCGCATCCAGTGGCCCGCCAGGTTGTCATGGAAGCGCACGGTACCGGGCTGCGGACAGGCCAGGGCGCACACTCCACAGCCTTCGCAGGCCAGTCGATCCACCAGCCAGCCGCCGCCATGCTGGGCGATGGCCTCGAAGCGGCAGGCCCAGGCGCAGTCGCCGCAGGCCAGGCAGGAGTCCTGGTCGATGGTCGCCTTCCGTCCTGAGAGGAAGGGCTCACGGTAGACGTCTTCGCCAGCCAGCAGCAGGTGCAGGTTCGCGGCATCGACGTCACAGTCCACCGCCACGGCACGCCCGGCGAGGCGGGCGAAGCAGGCCACCAGGGTGGTCTTGCCCGTGCCCCCCTTTCCGCTGAACACGGCGAGCGTCCTCATGCCGTCCTCCCGATCTGCGCTGCTGTGCCGACGTGTTCCCCGATGGCCTCCAACACCGAGCGCAGCTTCGCGGAGCGCTGACAGGCGAGCTGCCCGCGCGCATAAGCCGTCGCGATCCCCCGAACGAAGGGGAGCAGGCCAAGGACAGGGATGCTCTCCCGCTCCAGGAAGCGCAGCACCTCCTGGTCTCCGAGGTCAGAGCGGTTCACGACGCAAGCGACGCGCCTGTCCAGGGCCCGACACATCTGGACCGCGAGCTCCAGGTCGTTCAGGCCGAAGGGCGTGGGCTCGGTCACCAGCACCACCAGGTCCGCCTGGCGCACCGCAGCCATGGCGGCACAGGAGGTCCCCGGGGGGCAGTCCAGGACGATCAGCTCCCCCCGGTGCTCGCGAGCGGCCGCATCCACCACCGCCTCGACCAGCGGCGTGGCCCGCGCCTGTCCCACGTCCAGACGCCCTGACAGCAGGTGTAGACCATCGAGCTGTGCACGGGCGATGGTCCCTATCTCGTAGGGCACCTCCGTCAGCACGAACTCGGGGCAGGCCATGAGGCAGGCCCCGCAGGAGTGGCACAGCTCGGGAAACACCAGCACCCGGTCGCCCATGGCGAGGATGGCGTGGAAGGCGCAGGCTCTCTGGCAGGCGCCGCAGCCCACGCACTGGCCGTCGAGCTGCGGCAGGGCCACGGCCACGCGCTCGCAGCTGGAATCCCGGTGCTCGAGGAAGAGGTGACCGTTGGGCTCCTCGACATCGGCGTCCACATAGGCTGCTCGCCCCTCCCTGGACAGCGTCCAGGCGAGGTTGGTGGCCAGCAGGGTCTTCCCGGTGCCACCCTTGCCCGAGGCGAAGGAGACGATCATCGGAAGATCCGGTGCTGTTGCTGCTTCAGCTCGCCTCGCTGGGCGCGCTCGAGGGCGTCGGCCGCGGTCAGCCCCAGGGGCGCGATCAGCATGGTGATCCCGTGCGCGGAGAGTGCGGTGTGAGCCTTGGGCCCAAACGCGCCCGAGATCACCTTGTCCACGCCGTGATCGCCCATCAGAGCCGCCGCGCCGGTTCCTGCACCGTGGGCAGCGCGGACCGAGCCGTTCTCCAGCCTGGCCAGGATCGAGCCATCCTGTACGACGAGGAAACCCACGGCGCGACCGAAGCGCGGGTCCATCGGGGCCGACAGGTCGGACAGCTCCGTGACGGTGATGGCGATGCGGCTAGCCATGGCCGCCTTCCCCGTGTCCGCCGCAGCTGTCCGGGTGATCGTGCTGGCAAGGGACGATTCCGCTGAGCTCCCCGCCGAGGTAGGCCTCCAGCACCTTGGACACCGTCCCCAGGGCGCCGGTCACCACCTCGATGCCGAAGTCATTGAACATCTTGATGGCCCTGGGGCCCATGCCCCCAGCGAGGATGACATTGGCCCCCAGCCCCTTGATGAACCTGGGCATCACTCCAGGAGCATGGCGCTGGTAGTGGGGGTTGGGCACGGCGCGGGCCTCTGCGATGGCGCCATCGTGCGCGAGGACCAGGGTGTAGAAGGGGCAGCGCCCGAAGTGCCCGCTGACCTCGCCGGCGAGGCCCTTGTCGTCGAGGCAGGCGACGGCGATCACTAGAATCTTCTCCATGTCGGCTCCTTGGGTGGGGAGTGCAGCTGCTGGGATCGCTGGGTCCATCGAGCAAGAAACGCGCCAGGAAGCGCCACCGCGACTGCCGCGCCATCCTGGGTCTCGGAAGCTGCGTTTTGCCCATGTCAGCGAAAGAACCGACCCCACTGTCGCAGACACGCGACACAACGCCGCGGCCACGTCTCGAAGGCGCGACGGAACGGGGTGGAGCGTTCGAACAGGCGCTCAGCGCTGCTCTTCCCCGGCGCCCCCGGCCGGCGCCAGGGCCAGCAGGCGCGCGCTGTTGACGACCACGAAGAGCGCCCCGCCATTGTGCAGCAGGGCCCCGAGCGCCGGCTGGATCACGCCGACGGCAGCCAGGTCGAGCTGGCACGCAGGTTGCAAGAAGAGCGCCCACGCACACCAGGTGTCCGCCCTGCGGTGGGCACAGCTGCAGCTCGAAGACCGAGGATCGTGATGAGACGAAGCTCCTCCCGCTGGCCCCTCCCCTGGAGGCAGGCGCTGCTCGTCTCGCTGCTGCTGCTACCCGCTCCCCTCGGGATGCAGACGGTGGCCTGCCTGGTCCAGGAGCGCTGTTACCAGGATCGCGACTGCGAGGTGGGCGCTTGCGACGAAGGCTCGGGGCGCTGCGTGGACTACGAGTGCCTGGGGGACGAGGACTGCGGCGGGTTCCCCTTCGAGTGCGTGGAGAACGCCTGCGAGATCGTCTGCTCGGATGGTCCGCTCGCCTGCCCCGAAGGCATGGTCTCCATCTGCGGCTCCTACTGCGTCGATGTGTGGGAGTCCTCGCGACAGGACGCCACCGAGGAGAGCGGAGGCTCGGACGACAGCGTGGCCGTGAGCCAGCCCGGCGTCATCCCGTGGCACTCCAACGACGCAGAGGACGGCATGAACCAGCAGATCGCCACAGCGGCCTGCGAGGCGGCGGGCAAGCGGCTCTGCACGCTGCAAGAGTGGGAGGTGGTCTGCGCCACCCTGGAGGGGCTCACCTACGCCTACGGCGACGCGTACGATCCCTCCACCTGCAACGGCATCGACACCTACTGCGACTGCGACGGCGACGGCGAGCCCGACGGCGAGGAGGCCTATCCCCACTGCCGTGACGAGTGTGACACCGACTTCCACGTCATGCCGACCGGCTCGTTCCCCGAGTGCACCAACGAGTTCGGCATCTTCGACATCAACGGCAACGTCTGGGAGGTGGTGGTCTCCGACGACGGCATCAACCACTACCGGGGCGGTGCCTACAACTGCGCGGACTCCGAGCGCTTGCACCGCTGCGACTACGACGGGGCGGAGAGTGGCAGCTTCCCCAGCGCCAAGGGCTTCCGCTGCTGCGCCGACGGGGAGCCGGGCTCATGAGCGTCCTGCTGGGAGCGTTGCTGCTGGGTGGGCTCGCCCTGGCCGAAGAGGGCCCGGCGGTCCCTTGCGAGCTCGACTGTGAAGGCGAATCCGCCTGCCTGCACGACCAGGCGACCTGCCTCGTGGACGACGAGCGGGTTCGCGAGGCGATCTCGCTGCTCAAGCAAGCCAATGAGCAGGCACCGGGCGAGGGTGAGCTGGTGCGGCTGCTGGCCTGGGCCTACCTCCAACGAGACAACGAATACTGGGCCATCGGCAAGCTGCAGGCCCAGGTGGATGCCGTCCCCAGCGACGACCTGTCTCGGGCCTGGCTGCTCTGGCTGCTGTTGAAGGACGGAGACATCGGGCGGGCAAGGCCTTTGCTGGACACCGCCCCGGAGCCTGGTGACCGCCTGGATCGGGCTCGGCTCGAGCTCCTTCGAGCCGCACTGCTCGATCTAGAGGGCGACTCCGAGCAGGCCGGTGAGGTCTTGGCCCACCTCGTTGAGGTCGGCTCCCTCTACCCCGAGGATAGGGCGCTGCTCGCGGAGCTGAGGCACCGGGTACTGGAGGACCGGGGAGAGCCTCTGAGCGTCAGGGTCCAGGGCGCGAGCGGCTACGCGAGCAACGTGATCGAGAGCGCGCCCCAGGACGTCGGGTCGGGCGCGGCGGGCGTGCGCTCACCCCAGGCACCCATCGCCGCCCTGGACGCGGTGCTGCGCTACGAGCCCTGGGCCGGACCGCGACTGCGTCCCACCGGCGAGCTGCGCGCCAAGGGTTCCACGCCGTTCTCGGAGGACGCCGTGGGGTTCACCTACGCCACGGCTGGCGCCCGTGCGGGCCTGGAGCTCGGATCGGCGGATGGGACACGCGCTCGCCTGATGTACGCCGGCGAGCTGATGGGGCTGCGGGGCGACATAGACGGCGCCGCTCTCGATGCCGACTGGGAGCCCGTCGAGGGTGGGCTGGTCATGGAGGCCCACCGGGGCGATCTCGAGCTCGACCTCACCCCAGGGGTGCAGCTCTTCGCTGGCGGCGGGCGCCGAGTGTATCGAGAGCTGCGTCGCACACACAGCGAGATCGACGGCGGCGGCGCCTGGGTCCAGCCCCTGGGTGGGGGCTGGAACCTGACCACAGTGGCCACCGGCCGCTACCACCCCGCCCGCCACTCCGGCTGGGACGCCTGGGGCCTGACGGGGCTCACGCGCGTGCGCGCACCGCTTCCCGGGGAGCACATGTTCAAGCTGCGCGGCATGGTGCTGTGGGACCGCTGGCCGCAGTTCGGCCTGTGGGAGCCCACGGTGGAGCGCAGGGACGACCTCGCCGTCAGGCTGCAGGCCGGCCCCTGGACCCGGCCGATCCGTGGCTGGCGGTTCGGGCTGACCTACAACCTGGCCAGCCGCGCCAGCAACGTGGACGCCTACGACTACACCGACCACCGCGTTCTGGCCGAGATCCGCTGGCAGCGCTCGTGGAACCCCACGCAGCCGCGGGCAGCCGAGCTGCCCGAGCCGTGGCTCGCGCTCCCCTACGACCTGGACCAGGGAGACGACCAGGGGCTCGATCGCGTGCAGGATCTGCTGCGCCAGGAGGACTCGGCCAGGAGGGGCTCGTCGTGCGTGGACTAGAACCGATCACCCTGCGGGACGCTGGCGTCGTCGTGGCGCTGTCCGTGGCGTGCGCGCTTCTGTTCAACGGCCTGCGACCCGAGGGCTCCATCCCCCTGATAGCCAAGGAGGCGTACCGCATCCTGGTGCCATGCCCGGAACCGGTGGGCGACGCAGAGCCCATCGACGCCAGGGAAATACGCTGGGGGGGGGACAGGGAGCTGGTGATCGACGCCCGCCAGGCCAGCGAGCGCACCGCGTGGCAGACCGGGCACGCGCTGCACGTGCCCTTCGACTTCCTCGAGCCCGTCAGCGACGAGGCCTTGAGCGACCTGGTGGCCAGCAACGCCGCGAGAGTGGTGGTGTTCGGTGACGGCCTGACGCCCGACAGCGGCCAGGAGATGGCCCGCGAGCTGGCGGGGCGGGGCATGGCCAATGTCTTCTACGTCGAGGGCGGCTGGACCGCGGCGCGCGAGGCGCTGGAGCCAGCGGTGGCGGAGAGAGCGCCATGAGCCGCTTCACCCAGTGGCGTGGGCACGCCTGGATCGCGCTGCCCCTGCGCCTGTACCTGGGCGGGGTCTTCCTGCTGGCCTGCCATCACAAGATCCTGCACCCATCAGCCTTCGCCCTGGACGTGGCCACCTACCAGCTCCTACCGCTGGAGCTGGTCAACCTGCAGGCCCTGGTGCTCCCCTGGGTGGAGCTGCTCGCGGGGCTCATGCTGGTGCTCGCCTTCCGCACGCGGGCGGCGGCCCTGCTCATCAACGCTATGATGGTGATGTTCATCGCAGCCCTGGTCTGGGCCCTGCTGCAGGGCTTCGACATGGGCTGCGGCTGCTTCGCCTCCGAGGGTGGGGACGATCCCATCTCCTGGCACACCATCGTGCGAGACAGCGTGTGGCTCGCCATGGGCCTGTACATCCAGCTGCTCGATCGCCGCCCACTGGGGCTGGATCGGCTCTGCTCGAGGAGAAACGATGCCTGATGAACGACGCCTCCGCACACTGCCCGCCGTCGTGGCGCTCCTCATGGCTCCCCTGGGGACGGCTCTCTCCGCGGACCCAGCTGACATCCAGTGCTGCCAGCACCTGGACCCGGTGGAGCTCCAGCGGGCACGCTCCATCATGGAGCAGCAGTACCTCTACGACTGCTGCGACGACACGGTGACGGTCTGCCTGGCCGAGCAGGCCACGGCCTGCCCCTTGGCCGGACGCCTGGCCGGAGAGATCTGCCGACGCGTGGGCGCAGGGGAGAGCGACGATCAGATCGACCAGGCCCTGCGGCTGCGCGCCCGCTCCATGATGCCGGGGGGACACAAGGCCGACATCAGGCTCGAAGGCAGGCCTGTCATCGGTGCGCCGGAAGCCCCCGTGACGGTCGTGGTCTACGCCTGTATCACTTGCCCATTCTGCGCCGTGCTGATCCCCGACCTGCAGCGGGAGATTGAGAACGGCTCTCTAAAGGGGAAGGTCAAGATGACCTTCGCCCTCTTCCCCATCAAGGGGCACGAAGGCTCGGTCGATGGGGGCCTGGCCCTGCTCGCGGCCCACGCGCAGGGGCGCTTCTGGGACTACCTCGACCTGGCGTACGGTCGCTTCGAGGATCTCGGCGCGGACAAGCT
>CAZHIK010000083.1:0-15357 GCA_964532635.1 uncultured Enterobacterales bacterium | reverse complement strand
GATCACGAGGTCGGGCAATCCGTCGCAGTTCAGGTCGGTACAACCATCGTTTCCATCGCAGTTCTGATCCACGCCGTCGTCGGGCCACTCGGGGTAGGCCGACTCGGGGTAGGCGGTGGCGTCGTCGTCGTGGCAGTCGCTCCCATCGGCGAGCCAACCCGAAGGCTGCTCGCAGGCCGGCTGACCGTCGCCGCCGCCGTAGCCGTCGCCGTCGCCGTCCTCGTACCAGGTCACGGCGTCGATGGCGTCCTCGTCCACATCGTCGTCACAGTCATCGTCGACGCCGTTGCAGATCTCGTCGGCTTCGGGGTGGACCTCGGGATCCTCGTCGTCGCAGTCCTCGGCCAGGAACCAGCCGTCGCCGTCCTCGTCCACGGGTTGCTGCTGCGCCAGCTGGTCGCTCAGCTCCTCGTACAGCTCGGTGTTCACCAGACAGCCTGCCAGGAGCAGGATGAGCGCAAGGGCCAGCCTCCGCATACAGCCTCCGATAGGTGATGAGACAATCTATCCCACACCCGAAGCTCTGTGGAACCGCTGATCGTTGTGCCTATGGAAGCAGGTCCTCGGCCCCCCACTCCACCAGGGCCAGAGGCTCCACATGTTCGGCAGCCGCAGTGTCGAGCACGGGCTGCAACCAGGCCGGAAGAACCAGGGATGACACGTGCCGTTGCAGCGTGGCAACACCGGGCAGATCGACCACAACATCGGCCAGCAAGGCCTGGATCAGGCGCTGGGTGGGCGTGTGGGCGGCGTGGGACAGGTCCCAGCGGGGCAGCATCCAGCGGCGCGGACGCACGCCCGCGTGCTCGTACAGCCGACGCAGGGCGTCCTCGTAGGTGCCCAGCCGATCCACCAGGCCGTGCTCCCGCGCCGCGCGACCGGACCAGACCCGGCCCCCGGCGAAGGGCTCGACAGCCCGCACGGGCCGACGCCGTCCACCGGACACCCGCCGCAGGAAGAGCTGGTAGTAGCGGGCGATGGAGGCCTCGAGGCGCCGACGCTCTGGAGGCGACATGGCGCGGGTACCGAGGGCCAGATCAGCGCTGGGCGCGGTGGAGATGGTGGTGCTGTGGATTCCCAGGCGCTCGAGCACCTGGCCCGGCAGGATGCGGGCACCGATGACCCCGATGGAGCCGGTGATGGTGCCCGGCTGCACGTAGATCGAGCGGGCCGGCACCGCCAGGTAGTAGCCACCGCTGGCAGCCACCCCCTCGAAGAGCGCCACCACGGGCTTGGCCTCCGTGAGGCGCTGCACCGCTCGCCAGATGCGCTCGGAGGCGAGCACTGAGCCGCCGCCGCTGTCCACGGTGATGAGCACGCCCTTCACCGCGTCGAACTCCCGCAGGCGCTCCAGCAGGGGCACCACCCGATCCGCGGCGATGAGCTCACGCCCACCCGCGTCGGGTCGCCGATCCACGATGGGTCCCTTCAAGCGAAGCACAGCCACGGGAGTGCCGGCACCAGCGACCCGGTGCCAGAAGGTGCGGATGCGCAGCCAGCGCCACCAGCCCGATGCCGAGGCCGTGCGAGGCTCGAAGTCCAGCTGCTCCTCGACGCGATCCGACAGCTGGTCCTCGTAGGCCAGCTCGTCCACCAGCCCCAGCTCGAGGGCCCGCTCGGCCGACAGCGGCACCTCGGCCATGGCTTCGAGCACCACCGCGGATTCGACGCCACGGCCCTGGGCGACAGCCGCCACCAGCTGCTGCTGCAGGTCCTCGAGCAGCTCCACCATGGCCTGGCGGTTCTCGGCCGAGGGACAGGAGCGGGTGAGGGGCTCCCCCGCGCTCTTGAACGCTCCCGCAGTGAACAGCTCCACCTGTATCCCCAAGCGCGACAGCGCGTCGCCCAGGAAGGTCATCCGGGTGGCGAGCCCGGCCGCATGGACCTCCCCCACGGGCAACATGAAGACGCGCGTGGCCGCAGAAGCCAGGAAGAGCTCGGCGTTGCCGGCGCTTCGCAGCTGGGCATGGACGGGCTTGCCTGCGTCCACCAGGCGCCGCAGCCCGGCGTGGACGGACTGCAGCTGAGCCCACGATCCTCGGACGCCGTCCAGATCGACCCGGACCGCCCGGACCATTGGATCGTCGCGCAGCCAGGCCAGGGCCTGGAGCAGGCGAGGGCCGCCACCGGGGCGCCGCCAGGTCTGGGCCCCCAGGTCGAGTTCCACCAGCCCTCGACCTCGGAACCGCAGGAAGCGGATGAGGTCGACCAGGGGCGGCGGCGGAGCCACCAGAGTCGCCAGCGCTGCGCGGAGCAGGCTCGCCATGCTTCCTCCGGTCGTTCGGGAGCGGCCGGGCGGGAGCGACCCGGCTCCGTCAAAGGCGCTCGGTTAAGTGCCCCGACTCCGCAGACCTATTCACGCCATCCCCCACCGTCACCCACCCGGAGTCCCCATGGCTTTCCAGCTGACCGACGAAGAGTACCGCCTGGTGGAAGCCCTGCCCGAGGAAGACCTGGTGGACCTGGCCGTCGAGCTCGACATCCCCGTGGGTGAAGTCATCGACCGCCGCTCGGTGCTCGACCTCTGTGTCGTGGCCTTCGGTGACCTCGCCGCTCGGGAGGGCCTGCCCTTCTCCGAGTACGATCGCGACGATCTCGAGCAGCTGCCAGCGGCCCACCGTGCCGCCCTGGCCCGCCAGCTCGGAGTGGCCGACAACGTCAAAGCCATCCTCAAGGCCGGTCGCAAGCTGTACAAGGTCTACCGTCGCTCTCGCGGGCGCAGCCAGGTGCCCCTGGTGCTTCCCAGCCTCCTGGGCCCGGTCTGCCGCAACCTGGCGGATGGCGCTGGCTGATCCACCGCTGTTGCACCCCACCGTCCCTGCCCATATGTCACCGTGAGTCCCCCCCTTCCAGGGGTCCGAGAGGTTGCCCGTGAGCAAGAAGACCTGCCCCTCCTGCGGCGCCGAAGTCCCCAGCGCGGCTTCCCGCTGCAAGCACTGCTTCCACGACTTCGCGGGCGATGACGTCCCGGTCAAGAAGTCGAGCGGTCTGATCCTGCTCGCGGCCACCATCGCCGCCATGGTCTGCGTAGGCGCGGCGGCCATGTGGTTCATCGTCAACCACCAAGCGGTGAAGCGCAACGTGGTCATCGACCAGGAGACCGCCTCCGTTGTCTGGACCACCACCTCGTCCCAGGGCACCCAGACCGACCGGCTCGACTTCGCCGACATCAAGGAGATCGAGTTCGTGATCGGCGGCAAACGGGCCACCTGGGAGGTCTACGCGGTCAAGCTCGACGGCGACAAGAAGCTGCTGCACCAGAGCGACGAAGGCACCCTCGACGGCTACGCAGATCACATCTCCAACGTCATGGAGAAGCCCTTGGTCGAAGTCCGCAACATGAAGAACTTCGACGAGCGCTACACCCTCGACGACTAGCGCGCTCTTTGGGGGCCCATGGGCTTTGAGAACCCCCTCTCCCTGCTGACCCAGGACATCGCCATCGACCTGGGCACGGCCAACACCGTGGTCGCTGTACGGGGTCAAGGCGTGGTGCTCGACGAGCCCTCGGTGCTGGCTATCCGCCAGCGAGGCAAGGCTCGCGAGGTGGTCGCGGTAGGTGCTGGCGCCAAGGAGATGCTGGGCAAGACCCCGGACTCCATCCGCGCCGTGCGCCCCCTCACCGGCAGCGTCATCCGCGACTACGACGCCGCCGAGGCCATGCTGCGGTACTTCATCGCCCGCTCGGTCTCCAAGCGCAGCCTGGTCAAACCTCGAGCGCTGGTGTGCGTGCCCTTCGGCATCACCCAGGAACAGCGCCGCGCGGTCCAGGAGTGCACACGCTCCGCGGGTGCACGCGAGGTCGTGGTGGTCCACGGCCCCGTGGCCGCCGCCCTGGGCGCTGGCCTGCCCGCCCACCAGCCCATGGGCAACCTCATCTGCGATGTGGGGGCCGGCACCACCGAGATCGCGGTGCTCTCCATGGGGGGCGTGGTCACCTCCGCCTCCATCGAGGTCGGCGGCGACGCCATGGACCAAGCCATCGTGGAGCACATGGCGAAGGTCCACGGCATGGAGATCGGGCTGCGCACCGCCGAGATCATCAAGATCGAGCTGGGCTGCGGCCTCGAGTCCGGGCCTCAGCGCAGCATCCAGGTCAAGGGGCGCCAGGCTTCGGGCATCCCCAAGCCCGTCACCCTCCACTCCGCCGACGCCCGCCAAGCCCTCCAGGCCCCCATACGAGCGATCCTTGATGCACTCCGAAGGACCTTCGAGCGCACTCCGCCCGAGCTGAGCGCAGACATCCTCGACGCGGGTCTGGTGCTCACCGGTGGGGCAGCACAGCTGGCCGGCCTCGACGAAGTGCTGGGTCGGGCGTCGGGCCTGCCCGTGGTACTGGCACCCCAGCCCCTGCGATCGGCCGTGATCGGAGCCGAGCTGTTGCTCGAGCAGCCAGAGCTACTGCGCAGCCTGATCCCATAGGCTCACCCGCCCGTCCACGATCTCCACCCAGCTGCCCGGGTCCCGGAAGGATCCGGCGTTGACGTAGTGCCCTTCGGGCCAGAGGTGATGTTCCGGCACATGGCTGTGGCCCAGCACCACGAGATCGAAGCCCAGCCCCAGCCGCTCGCGTGCGTACGCGCGCTGGGCCTCGAGCAGCGACTCTGGGCAGCTGCCTTCCTTCTCCGGGTTGCCCGCCAGGCGCCCCAGCAAGTCCCAAGCCCGGGCGGGGCCTGCCAGGCGCAGGGCCAGATCGAAGGCCTTGCCCCGCAGCAAGCGGTGGTAGGCGCGGTACCGGCGGGAACCCACCGCCTGATCCCCGTGACAGGCCAACAAGTGCAGCCCGTCGATCTCCGCCGCCAGCTGTTCGTGGACGCCGATGCCCAGCGCGGCTGCCAGATCGGGCCGGAAGGCGAAGTCGTGGTTGCCCAGCACCAGATCGACCTTCACCCCACGCCGCACCAGGCGGCGCAAGGCGTCCACGGTGGGCAGGTAGGCTGGAAACACGCCAGGCAGAGCCCACCAGCGGTGAAAGACGTCGCCCAGCAGCACGAGCCGGTCGGCCTCGAGGGTGTCCACAAACGCCACCAGCCGGGCCTGGACCGGATCGTCCAGGCCGTCGACGTGGGCATCGCCGAGCAGGACCGTGCGCATGTCGGAGAGCCTATCGACCAGCGGGGATGCGCGCATTACGGGGCGGCAATGACGGCACCCGAGGCACCCCTGGCCGACCGTATGCGGCCCCGCTCCCTGGACGAGGTGCTGGGTCAGGATCACCTCGCCGGACCCAGCGGTCTGCTGCGCCAGCTCGGGGACGGTCCCCTGCCCTCCATCATCTTCCAGGGTCCACCTGGGACGGGCAAGACCACCCTGGCCCGGCTCTTCGCGGGCGGCACGGGTGCTCGCTTCCGCCAGCTGTCCGCGGTGCTGTCGGGGGTGGCCGACCTGCGCAGGGCCGTCAGGGACGCCGAGATCGCCCGCGACGGCCTCGAGCGACGAGCCACGGTGCTGTTCGTTGACGAGATCCACCGCTGGAACAAGGCCCAGCAGGACGCCCTGCTGCCCCACGTCGAGGCAGGCACGGTCACCCTGCTGGGAGCAACCACCGAAAATCCCGGCTTCTACGTCATCCCGGCCCTGCGCTCCCGCTGCCGCATCGCCCGCCTCGAGCCCTTGAAGCCCGACTGCGTGCGCGGCTTGCTCGAACGCGCCCTGGCCGACCGCGAGCGGGGTCTGGGGGACCTGGCCCTCACGTTGGAGGAGCCGGCGCTGGAGGCCCTGGCCCAGGCCGCCGATGGCGACGCGCGGCGGGCCTTGAGCCTGCTCGAGGACGTGGCACGCCGTGTGGAGTCCGGTAGTCGGGTGAACCTCGAGCACCTCGCGGCCATGGTGGAGGCCGCAGAGCTGCGCCACGACCGCGACGGCGACGCCCACTACGATGTGCTATCGGCCTTCATCAAGTCCATGCGCGGCTCCGATCCGGACGCCGCCATCTACTGGCTGGCCCGCCTGCTTTCCGGCGGGGAGCCACCCGAGGCCGTGGCGCGGCGCGTCGTGATCTTCGCCGCCGAGGACGTGGGCAACGCCGATCCCCGCGCCCTGCAGCTCGCGGTGGCCGCAGCCCAGGCCGTACAGCTCACCGGCATACCCGAGGCCCGCATCCCCCTGGCCCAGGCCGTGACCTACTGCTCGAGCGCTCCCAAGAGCAACGCCAGCTACAAGGCCATCGACGCCGCCCTGGCTCGGGTGAAGGCGACCGGCAGCCTGCCCGTGCCGCTGCACCTGCGCAACGCCCCCACCCAGCTGGCTGAGCAGGCCGGCCACGGCAAGGGCTACCGCTATCCCCACGACCACCCCCACCACATCGTGGCCCAGCGCTACCGACCCGACGAGGTCGCCGACGACGTCTACTACCACCCCGCACCCCACGGCACCGAGAAGACCATCGCTGACCGGCTGGCCTGGTGGGCCCAGCAGCTCACCAAGCGCAACGAGGGCGGTGGTTCGTGAGGCATCCCTGGCTCACCCTGAGGGACGAGTTCCCCTCGGCCGAGCGCTGGATCTACCTGGCCCACGCCGCGATAGCGCCCCTACCCCTGCGCTGCCAGCAGGGGATGCAGGCCTACCTCGACGAGCTGGTGGCCCACGGCGGCACCCACTACCCCGATGTTCCACTCGCAGCGGCCCGACGAGCCCGCCAGCTGGGGGCCGAGCTGATGGGCTGCCCCATCGAGGGGGTGTTCTTCGTCACCAGCACCAGCCAGGGCATCTCGGTGGCCGCCGCGGGCCTCCCCGTGCGCCCGGGAGACAACGTCGTGCTCGTGGAGCGCGAGTTCCCCTCCAACCTGCGCCCATGGCTGCATCTCGAGCGGCGTGGCGTACAGCTGCGCTTCGTGCCCCAGCGGGGCCACCGCGTGCTCATCGACGACCTGGCAGCCGCAGTGGACTCGCGCACCGCGGCCCTGAGCGTCAGCTTCGTGCAGTTCCAGTCCGGCTTCCGCATCGAGCTGGCTCCCATCGCCGAGCTGTGCCGCCGTCACGACGCCCTGTTCGTGCTCGACGCCATCCAGGGACTGGGCGTCTTCCCCGTGGAGGCCGCCGCCAACGGCGTGGACCTGCTGGCTGCCGACGCCCACAAGTGGCTGCTGGGGCCCGAGGGCATCGGCCTGGGCTACGCATCGCCCCGCGCCATGGAGCGCCTCGAGCCCGTGGTGCAGGGCTGGCTCAGCGTGCGCCGTCCCATGGATCTCTTCGACCTGCACCAGCCCCTGATGCCCGACGCCAGGCGCTTCCAGCCCGGCTCTCCCAACCTGGCCGGCATCCACGGCATGGCGGGCAGCCTCGAGCTGCTGGTGGAGCGGGGTCCTCGGGCCTTCGCCCAGCGACTCATCGAGCTCACCGACCTCCTCGCCGAGGACCTGTCCACCGCGGGCTGGACCGTGCTCTCACCGCGGGATCACGACGGTGAGAAGTCGGGGATCGTCCTGTGCTCTCGCCCGGGCCTGGATCTGGACGCCCTGCGGCTGCGCCTCGAGGCCCAGGGAGTGATCGTCTCGGTGCGCGGGGGTGCGCTGCGGCTCTCGCCACACGGCTATGCCACACCCGAGGAGCTGACCCGAGCGGTAGAGCTGCTGGCACACCCGGAGCAATTCTGACCCACGGGTCAGTGAGAACCTCGATGCCAACGCGCTTTCCGACGGTGCACCCCCCCTGGGTTTCGGAGTAGACTGTGCGCGCACCACATCGAGCGATCCCATGCGCGCACTGCACCTCCTCCCCCTCCTCCTCGTCTTCTCATTCGGCTGTCGTCAGGTCCCCCCTGCCCCCGAGGAGCTCGACGAGCTCTGCGGCTACCTCTTCGCCTACTTCGACGACGAACACCCCGACGCCCTCGAGGAAGGCCTCTACAACTTGGATACCTGGCTCCTGGACAACCTCGACGAGACCTTCGAGGGCTACTCTGTCACCAACCTGAGCGAGGCCACGGTCAACGCACTCGACGACCGGGCACGCAACACCGACGCCATGGTCGGCGCAGCCGTGGGCACCGAGAGCACCTACCCTCCCTACGCCCTGGGGGTGCCACAGCTGGTGGACGATCAGGAAGACCTCTTCCCCGACGCCCACGACCACTACGAGCGCACCTACCTCACGGAGACCGAGTGCTTCGTGGACATCAAGTGCGAGCAGGCCGAGGTCCAGAACTACATCGAGGACACCTACCCGGTCATCGGCGAGATGATCATCAACAACCACGGGCAGTACCGCTGGGTCGAGACCGAAAAGGGCCTGGCCTGGGTGCAGCGCACCTGGCTGGACTTCCCCGTGGAGGACGAGGTGGACTGGATCGACATCCAGGACCAGTACTACCTCAACGTGCTGCTGCCCTACGGCGAGGGCACCCTGGCGCTGCAGTCCATGTGGGTCGAGGCGTACTGGGACGGCCTGCCCATCTCCGAGAACCAGGCACAGCTGCTGCTCATCGGGCAGATGCAGAACGTCTACGCACAGCTGGACGAGTACGTCGGGGCCACCGGCGCCCGCGAGGCGCCCGAGGGTGGCTGCAGCACCACAGGCCGCAAAGGGGGCCTGCTCGGCGTGCTGGCGCTGCTGGGCGCAGCCCTGATCGGTCGGCGGCGCCGCGCCTGATCAACCCCGCTCGGCCAACGCGGCCGCTTCGTGGGCGCAGATGACTTCCACCTCGTGGCCGTGCTGATCGTGACAGCGAGCCAGAGCCCCACGGCTGGCCTTGCGCTGGCGCACGTCGACCGAGATGCTGCGCTGGTAGGCCCGCAGTGCCACCGGCGGGTGGCGCCAGAAGCCAAGCTCACGGCGGTCGAAGATGGCGTCGCCGGCGTGCAGCAGCCAGCCGCGCTCGCTTCGCAAGGCGTAGCCGGTGTGGCCGCGGGTGTGCCCGGGCAGCGGGATCCGGAGGATGTCACTACCCAGGCCACGGAGGGGCCGGACACCCTCGAAGCCCATCCATGACTCCCCTCCCCCACCGTGGGTGACCCAGCTCGGACCGTGGGCCCACTGCAGGGGTCGGTAGCGCTGCCGCTCGGCACGGGTGGGTGGCCTGAGCGCCGCGGCGTGCTCGGCCACGGCCACGTGCACCCTGGCCTTGGGGAAGTCGGAGAGGCCGCCGGCGTGGTCGAGGTCGAGGTGGGTGACGAGGATATCGCTCACGTCCTCGGGGCGAAGTCCCAGGGCCTGCACCTGCCGCAGCGCGGTCTGGCTGGGCACCAGCTCGGGCCGGGCGATGCCGATGAAGCCTGGCCCCAGCCTACGCAGGGGATCGTGCACGTCCTGCAGGCCGATGCCGGAGTCCACCAGCACCAGGCGACCGGGGAACTCGGCCAGCAGGCAGTGACAGGCCAGGCGGGCCGGTCCCCAGGGGCCCTGGGGCACGCCCAGCCAGCGCCCTCCGGGAGGGATCAGGCTGCCGCAGTCGAGGTGGTGGATGCGCATGGTTGGGGAGGCCAGGTATTCCGGGTCTCCGCTCGGGCCAAGCGCTGGGAGCGCAGCCGCAACAAACCTCCACACAGCGCAGGCTTCCTTCGGCGCCAGCGCACGGAGCGGCAACAGCCCCGCCGTAGCTTGGGAACGTGGGTGACAGCCCGTCCCCATCCCAACCCACTCGAGGAGTCCGCCATGTCCACCTCCCTTCGCACCATCGTCTTCGGCCTCGGCTTCGCCACCCTCGGAGCCGTCACCGTCGTCGGCACCCAGGCCATCGCCCAGCAGGGCCCGGCCTATGGCCAGGGCCAGAGCGAGGCCTACGGCCAGGGCTACAGCCGCCACGCCGCCCGCACCCGCGGCCGCCAGGGTCCCCACGGCCCCATGGGTCGCCTGCAGGTGCTGCTGTCCGACCTGGACCTGACCGAGGAGCAGCAGGCCCTGGGCCAGGAGCTGCGCGCCGAGATGCGCGAGCTGGCCGAGTCCCACAAGGGCGACCGCCAGGCGGAGACCGACGCCCTGGTCGAGGCCCTGCAGGCCGATCCGGTGGACACCAAGGCCATCCATCGGCTGATCGACGACCGCCAGGACCGCCAGGCCGAGATGGCCCACGCCGCCGCCGACTCCGTCGTCACCTTCTTCGAGACGCTGGACCAGGTACAGCAGACCATCGTGCTCGAGCGCATCGACGACGCTGCTGAGCGCATGGGCCGTGGGCGCCGGGCCCTGCAGCAGCCCGCCGCCGAGTAGCTGGTTTCGCCCCGAGGCCGATCAGCCGCGCTCAAAGGCGCGGCGATCGCGCTTCAGCTTGGACATGCCTCGGAAGAAGAACAGCAGGCTCAGGGCCGCGGGCAGCGACAAGGGCATCAAGCCACAGCAGACGCCACCGGTGAGGGAGCTGCCCAGGTCCATGGCGTCGGCCAGCATCCCCAGGGTCATGGCCACGCCGCCTCCCCCCAGCGCCAGGGCCGACAGCCCGAAGTACAGCGAGCGGGCCAGGGCACGCCCATCGACGATGCCGGCCAGGAAGAAGAACAAGGCGCCCGCAGGGGTGGCCAGCAGCGCGATGGTGCCAAGCCCCAGACCAACCTGCTCGTACGGCTCCGCGGTGCTGGCCACCGCGGCCGCGAGCAGCACGCCCCCCATGACCGACAACACCGCCACCACTCCGAAGATCAGCCCGAACCCCCGGGGCAGGACCTCCCTGAAGAAGCTGGGGGGCTGGGTGAGCGGCGGGGCACCGCGGGGGGGCGAGCCCCGGCGGGGCTCATGGCCCGGGCGTGGCTCACGATAGGCGGACACCCCGGGGGGTGGCGGCCCGGGACGCGAGGGGGAGGCCTCGGCAGCCGGATGCCAGGTTGGGGTGGAGCGCTTGGCCGCCAGAGGCAGGTTGCCATCGGCGCCCACCACGGAGGGTGCCAGGGTGGGTTGGGAGTGGCCCCGCGGGACCGGGGAAGCCGTAGAGGAAGGAGGCCTGCTCACCGGCTTGCGCCGGGGAGCGACGGGGACGGAACGACGGGCGCCTGGCGGCGGCCAGCGCTCCTCGAGCAGGGACAAGGCCACGTCGGCATCGGCCGGGCGCTTCTCGGCGTGGGTGTCGCAGAGCAACGCCACGAACTCCGCCAGCCAGACCGGGCAGTCGGGCAGTAGCTGGCGCACATCCGGGGCGCCACGGCCCATGTGCCAGCCGATCTTGGCGGGGATGTCGCCGTCGGGACAAGCCAGCCGCCCGGTGAGCAGCTCCCAGGCCACCAGCCCCAGGGCGTACAGGTCCGACGACGGCGGGGACTGCTGGCGGAAGCGCTCGGGCGCCATGTAGTCCAGGGTGCCGGACACCATACCGCTCTGGCTGGCGCGGGTGCTGTGGGCCACCTTGGCGATGCCGAAGTCCATCAGCTTCAAGCGGCCGTCGCTACAGAGGAAGATGTTCTCGGGCTTGATGTCGCGGTGGATCACCTTGCGCCTGTGGGCGTAGGCCAGGGCCTGGAGCATCTCCCACAGCACACGAGCCACCTCCGGGGGAGCGAAAGGCCCCTGGCCCAGGGCGCTGCGCAGGTCCACACCCTCGAGCAGCTCGAGGACGATGGCGGTGGCGTCGGGCCCCACCAACAGGTCGCGGAACGACACGATGCCGGGGTGCTGCAGCCCGTGCAGGACCTCGACCTCTTTTTGCAGCAGCCTCTGGAAGCCGGGATCCGTGGCCAGGTTCTGGTGGACCACCTTGACCGCCACCTTCAGCGAGGGCAGCTGGGTGTGGACCGCCCGGAACACGGTGCCGAAGCCGCCGCGTCCCAGCTGATCCTCGAGGCGGTAGTGGCCGATCTGCTGCCCGTTCACGGGGGGACCTCCAGCTTCGACCTTACCGCGTCACGGCGCGGACGGCGACGGCACGGGAGCGGCTGACCCCAGCCAGATCCCGATGGGACTCTACTTGCAGCCGCGAGCCGCCTTGGCGTCCAGCCACCACTGCATGTCTTCGAGGCGATACCAGGCCGTGGCGCTGGGCACCGCCAGCACGGGGACACGGTCGTCGGCCTTCTCGCCGAGGATCACCCCCGTCCCCGCCGAGAGGATGCCCAGGATGTGGTCCTCACCGCCAGCGGTAGCCCACAGAGGGACTTCCTTCTTGCAGATCTTCACATCGCCAACGTGGGCAGCCGCTGTCTCCGCAGGAGCCTCCTCGCCAGGCTCGGCTTCGCCACCCGACTCGCGGCTGTCGGCCACCGCGTCCTTCTCCACCCATCCAACCACGATGCCCCCGTCGAAGCGCACCAGGATGCGGATCGCCGAGGCGTCCTTGGAGACCGCCTCGACCGCCATCCACTCCTGGGGATGCAAGGTCACCGCAGCCGAGCTGCCCGGGATGCGGGACAGCTCCACGTGCTGGTCCGGCTTCAGGTACACGCGCTCGCCGCGCTCGGACGATCCCAGTGCCAGCGGGCGAAGATCTCCGGGCCAGGTCTCCACAAGGTCCAGATCGCCGCAGGCCACCGTGGCCCCCATGGAGCTTGACACCTCGATCCACTGGGGAAGTCTCCTGGGGGCAACCTTCACGCCCGTGGCCCCCACCTCGCGCACCATCAGGTCCGCCTTGCCTGTGTAGATGGTGTCGTCGGCGAAGGACAGGGGTCGCTTGGCCCGCAGGCTCAGGTCGTCCGGTGCCATGGTTGCCTCCACTCGCCCGACGCTGTCCTCGACGCGCACCCGGGCGCCGAGGGGCTCTCCCCCGAGCTCCACCTCCACCGCCATCAACTCGGGGCTGGTCTGGGCCTGGGCCAGCACCGGGCCGTCCACCGCAGCCCGCAGGGCACCGCTCTGAATCCACTGGGTGGCCTGGATGGTGCAGGTCTCGGCGGCGTACAGGGAGCCCGAGATGAGCATGGGCAGGGCGATGGCTGCGAGGTGGAACGGCATGGGGGTCTCCCGGGTTCGAAGGAGCGCGCGGGATCCATGGTACACCCACCACCGGGAAACGAAAGGTTCGAGGCTCCGATGTCCACCGAGCATGAATGGCTCGCGCTCTCCCACTGCCCCCTGTGTCAGGCGGAGGTTCCGTCCAACACCTGTCCGGACTGCGGGGTGCTCTGGCTGAGCCTGGCCTACGAGCCCATGGAGTCGCCACCGGACATCACGCCCACCCCCGAGGTGGACCTGGCGCTCGGACAGGACTTCGTGCTGCCGTTGCTTGGCTGCCCGCTGTTCATGGCCGTCCTGGGCCTGAGCGCAGCCGGAGCCTCCGCCTGGGCCCTGTTCCACCAGCCCGGGATCGTGGACTTTCTGGCCGCGGCGGTGGGCATACCTCTCGGGGGCTACGTCGGCTTCATCATGGTTGTCTGGTTGGTCCAGGCGATGCTCGAGGCGTTGATTCCCTCGCGGATCACCGGCACGACCGAGCAGCTCCGACTGCGGATCTGGGGGTGGCGGACGAACCTCTTCGCCACACCGAAGCGCGGCGAGGTGTGTCTGCCCAGGGAGCAGGTCCGAGGCGTGTGCGTCAGCAAGGGCCAAGGCAACTCCTGGTGGTTGAACATCGTCCACAGCTCGGGCCACACCCTCTACACCGGCTGGTCCGGCTCTCGAAAGGAAGCCGAGGCCCAGGCCCGGGACCTGCAGGGGTGGATCGCGGCGGAAGAGCCCCCCCAGAGCTAGCAGTCGTCGGTCAGCACCTCGGTGATCTCCCCCTGGACCGCGCTGCCCAGCCCGCCCACGGTGCGCTTCTTGGCTTCCTTGGCCACCGCCTTGGTCAGCCGCTGCACCCGGGTCTCGAGGAGCTTCTGGTCCTTGGCCAGGACGTGGGCGGCGCCCTGGTCCTCGAGCATCTCCACCACGTCGGGATTGCGCACCACGGCCAGATCGTCCCGCAGCTCGGTCCAGGCCTCGCGCTGCAGCTCGAGGCGACCCAGCAGGGTGGCGAAGCCGGCCGAGACGGCCTGCACCAGCGCCGTCTCCTCCGCTTCGGCCCGGGCCTGACGCCAGGCGCACTCGTAGAAGGCTTCCGCCACCCGCACCAGGTCTTCGGGCTTCGAGCCGTGGATGCGCAGGAAGCTCGGCCCGTCGACACCGATGGGGGA
The DNA here is from genome assembly GCA_964532635.1 of uncultured Enterobacterales bacterium. GTDB lineage: Bacteria > Myxococcota_A > UBA796 > UBA796 > JAFGLY01 > CALDOK01. The sequence continues at coordinate 1,390 of CAZHIK010000083.1, read as the reverse complement.
GCGCTCCACGATGGTCACGTCGGTATCAGGGCCCAGCACGCTGGCGATGAAGGCGTCGAAGGCGGTGGGATCGAAGCGGTGCAGGCGGGCGTCGAAGCCCAGGGTGAGGCCGGGCTTGTCGAGGCGCTGCACCTTGGAGAAGTGCCGCTCGAGCTTGCGAAAGGTGTCGGCCGAGATGCCCATGGCCGCAGCCGCGGCGCGCTTGGACGGAAACAGCGCCCGGTAGGCGGCCAGCTCCCGGGTGGCCCGCTCGCGTCCCACCACGCTGGCCCAAGCCTTCAGCACCCAGTTGCGGTAGCCCTTCACCCCGATGTTGTCACCGGGGTAGGCCTGCCGCGCCACCATGAAGGCCTGGGAGAAGGTCCACTGGGGATCGACGACGACGTCCATGCCGTTTCCCTCGCGAGGGGGAGGGAGAGCGTAGCCGGTTCAGTCGGCGAGGGATGCTATCATCGCTCCACGCAGGAGCCGATACCCGGGATGTCCATCGTTCTTCGCCTCGCTTCGCTGCTGGTGCCCGCGGTCTGCGCCTGCGACGAGGGCGCTGATCCGAGCGAGCCGCCAGCCAGCCTCCCCGAGTGCGAGCCCGGCTTCATCGACGACGGCGGCAGCTGTGTGCCAGAGGTCTGCGGCAACGGTACCTGGGGTGCGCTGGACATCGACGAAGGGACAGTCTTCGTCGATGATACCGCCGATGAGGAGGGGGACGGCAGCGCGGGAGCCCCCTTCACCTCCATCCAGGACGGGCTCGACGCGGCAGGATGCGCTGGAGGGGGCACGGTGGCCGTCGCGGCTGGCACCTATCGGGAGACCCTGACCCTGACGCACGCCCACGACGGCGTGCACCTCGCCGGCCGCTGCAGGGGGTTGGTGACACTGGACGCCAGCAGCGGCGACTCGGGGCAACCCGGAGTCGACATCCGCTCGCAGAATGCAACCATCGTCATCTCGGGTATCACCGTCACCGGATCTCGGTACATCGGTCTGCTGGCCAGCTCGGGGCAGGTCGTCGTCCGAGATGTCGCGGTGATGGACTCCGATGCGATGGGCTCGGCCGTCTCGGGCACCACGGCATTCGACGTCGACGTCCAGTTCCAATCCTGCTTGCTCGCTGACAACCGAATTGACGGGCTCCTGGCGACGGGCTCGAGGTGCAGGGTGTCACTCTTCGACACGACGATCCAGGACACAAAGCCCAGCGCCACAGGCTACTTCGGCTACGGGATCAGGGTGGAGACCGGAGCAGAGCTCGACGCGCAGAGGTGTACGCTCCAGCGCAACACGATGGCAGGCCTCATCGCTGAGGGCGACGACTCCCTGGCGATCCTCGACGGCTGCACGGTACGAGAGACCCAGGCCGGGCCGGCTGGCTCCTACGGGTTCGGGCTGG
>CAZHIK010000082.1:2624-15477 GCA_964532635.1 uncultured Enterobacterales bacterium | reverse complement strand
CGTCCATGTCGCGCCCGGCCTTGCCCAGGCCGTCGAGCACGGCGGGAAGGGCGTACTGGGCGGCCATGTTCTCGCTGCCGCCCCCCTTGAGGGTGAGGCTGACGTGGAGGGTGTCCTCGCGCCAAGCTTCGTACTTGACCACCGGGTAGAGGGTGCCCTCGTTGCCTTCGTTGGCGCCGGTCACCGAGTCGACGGAGTTGGGGCGCAGGATGCCGGCCGCGGTGGCGCGGCGCAGGGCCAGCTTGATCTGCTCGGTGGCGGCGATGGTGTCGAAGCCGATGGGGTGATGCACCACGAAGGTGGGCATTCCGGTGTCCTGGCAGACCGGCGCAGTGCCGTCGATGGCCATCTTGACGTTGATGGCGATCGCGGCGTTGGCCAGGGCGTCGCGGGTGCCAGCGCTCTCGGCCGCGCGGGCCCGCGCCATGGCGGTCATGGCGTCGGGGGGCAGCGTGGTGGAGGTGCGGACGATGAGCTGGTACATCCGGTCCTGGAAGGCCTTCATGGGATCTCCTGGGTGCGGCGTCGGCCGCCACCGGCCGGTGGGGACTCGACGCGGCGGGGCGCTGGGGGTCTACTCGACGCAGGGCGGGTTGGCGCTTCCCGGGCTGCCCAGGTCTCCGTCACCGTACGGTGTGCTGGCTGCGCACCAGTTGGCGCCATCGTCGTTGCTGTCCGCGTCGAGGTGGTCGGGGTCGAGGGCCATGGAAGCCCCCGCGAGGGCCGGGAACGTAACGCCGTCGTCCCAGGCCACCCTGTCGAAGATCACATCGCCATACGAAAGGATGACTTCGTCCGTTCCATCGGCCAGAGTGAAGCGCGCGTAGGGGTAGTCCCACGAGGCGCTGACGCCTCCGTTGGCGTGGGGATCCGCGCTGGCTGCGAGCACCGCGTACGCCCCGGCCTCGAGCACCACGGAGTCGGCCACGACAAAGGCGTCGCCGTCGTCGTCGAGCACCTCGAGGCCGCGCAGGTCCACCGCCGCTTCACCGGTGTTGAGGACCTCGAGCCACTCGCCCAGATCGTCGTAGACCGCTTCGGGATCGCGCATCACCTCGGTGACCGCGAGCGCGCCGGGCTCGAGGGAGGACATGCAGGCGGCCTCGCCGCAGTCCTCGAGCAGGGGCTCGTAGCCTTCGAGATCGCTCTGGGCGCGGGGGCAGAGTCGGAAGGAGCCCTGGCTGTACCAGAGCACCCCCGTGAGGGCATCGAGGCTGGCCCCGGTCAGGGCCGTGGTCTCGACGTAGAGGTCGTGGACTTCGAGCTGGTCGTCCGCCACCCAGGTGCCGATGCCACCTTCGGTGACCGTGAGCGCCTCGAGCCGGACCAGCACGCCTTCGTAGGCCTCGGCGTCCTCGGGGTCTGCGAGCTCGGCCAGGCCGAGGCCCACGGGAGCCGGGGCGCTGTCCTGGGACAGCAGGTCGACCTGCTGGTCCAGCACCACCGCGGTGAGCGAACCATCGCCGGCTGGCGGGTCCCCGCCGGTCTCGAGCTCGCGCACCTCGCCGCTGACCCGGAGGACGTCTCCCTCCACCACCGTGGCCAACTCATCATCCGCGGCGAGCCAGAGCCCGGACCACGCCCCGGGCTCGTCCAGCGAGGCGACGTGGAAGCCGTCGCTGAGCTGGGAGCCCACCACCACGACCTGTTCGAGCCTCACGAGGGTGCCGACCTCCAGCTCGCCCTGCTGGATCTCGGGGATGGAGGCGGTGGTGTACACGTCGGTGTCGGCGTCGGTGTCGGCGTCTGTGTCGGTGTCGGTGTCCGCGTCAGCGTCGGTGTCGGCGTCGGGGTCCGTGTCGCCCGGACGCTCGGTTCGGAGGCCGTCGTCACCATCGAAGCACGCCGTGGAGAGCAGCGCTGGAAACAAGACCAGGAGCAGCGCCATGGCGCGCAGCTCCGTGGCTCGAGTTGACTGGAGGGATCTCTTGCTGGTAGGCATCAGGGACATCATGCCACGACATGTACGCGCCTGGAGAAGTCCATGTCCAATCTCGTCCCCCTGGCCGTCCTCCTGCTCGCGGGTTGTCCTGATCCCACCAACGCCCCTGCTGCGGACCTGACCACCACCGAAGCAGGCTCCGAGGCGGGTGCCGAAGCTGGCGCCAGTCCGGGAGAGGGAGAGGCCGGAGGCGCGCAGCACACCGTCGACGCAACGGTCACCCCCGGCGAAGGCGTGGTGTTGTCGGGCACCATCGCCTACGAAGGTGAGAAGACAGGGCGCATTCGCATCGACGTGCTGACCGCCCGCGGCAACAACCCCCACCTGCTGGCCAAGACCCTCGAGCTCCCTGCCATGGGCGACTGGAGCATCGAGCTGCCCAAGGACTTCGGCACCGTGAACGTCGTCGGCTTCCTGGACCAGACCGGTGACGGACCCACCCCCGATGATCCCGCTATGGCCCTGCCCGCCCCCATCGAGGTGGGCACCGAGGCCATCGAGGCCTTGGACCTTGTGCTCACAGACGAACCGGATCTGGGGGCCTTGACCCCTGGCGGGCCTCCCCCGACCGCCGATGGTGAGGTTCCAGGTGACGGCCAGGGCGCCCCGACTGGCGAACCCATCGTAGGCGGTCCTGGCGATCCCGGTGGCCCCGAGGGCGCCAATCCCGAGGGCCAGCTCGAGGGTCCGGGCGATGCCGCTCCCGAGGGTGCGCCCGAAGGCGCTCCCGAGGGTGAGCCCGTCAACGAGGCCCCCGCCGAGGGTGAGGCCGCCCCCGCCGCCAACGAGGCGGGTGCCCAGCCGTGACAGAGTCACAGCCTCCCGCGCCCGAGATCTCGGTCATCGTCCCGGTCTACAACGAGAAGGGGGACATCGAGCGTCTGCACAAGGGCATCGCCGATGCTCTCGAGGACCACCCCTTCGAGGTGCTGTATGTCGACGATGGCAGCATCGATGGCACCGGGGCGATCCTCGACCAGTTGGCCGAGGACGACCACCGGATCAAGGTCATCCACTTCGTGCGCAACTATGGCCAGACCGCGGCGCTGACCGCGGGCTTCCGGAACGCCTCCGCGCCGGTGCTGTGCACCATGGACGCCGACTACCAGAACGACCCGGCCGACATCCCCATGATGCTCGGTCACCTCGACGAGTACGACGTGGTCTGCGGCTGGCGCCAGAACCGCCAGGACGCCACCGTCACACGCCGCATCCCCGGCCGCGCGACCAACTGGTTGATCTCCAAGCTTTCAAAGGTCCCGCTGCATGACTACGGCTGCACCCTGCGGGTCTACCGCCGCGAGTTCGTGCAGGACATCCCTCTCTACGGCGAGATGCACCGCTTCATCCCCATCTACGTCACCTGGGCCGGCGCCCGGCTGACGGAGGTGCCCGTCAAGCACCACCCCCGCATCCACGGCCAGGCCAAGTACGGCCTCGAGCGCATCTTCAAGGTCCTGCTCGCCCTCACCACGGTCAAGTTCCTGCGCGACTTCTTCGTGACTCCGATCTACTTCTTCGGGTGGGTCGGCTTCATGCTGGTCTTCGCGGGGCTGCTGTCAGGTGCCTTCGCCATTCCCTGCTGGTACCTGGCGGATCGCCCCCTCATCGCGGCCTGTCTCACCATCGTGGCGCCGATGCTCACCATCTTCGGCGTGGTGGAGATCACCTTGGGCATCATCGCCGAGGTGCTGATCCGGATGCACTACGAGATCCAGGGCAAGAACCCCTACAAGATCGGCACCACCCGCAACATGGACCAACCCGCCGTCTGAGCGGATGCATCATGTGCGGCATCGCCGGCATCTTCCGCCTCGGACGCCCCCCGGATCTGGGCGCGTTGGACGCCATGCGGGACGCGCAGCGCCACCGCGGGCCAGACGAGGCGCGCTCCCAGCATTTCCCCCTCGGTGGGTTGGCCACGGTGCGGCTCTCCATCGTGGATCCGGCTGGCGGAAGTCAGCCCCTCTGTGACGCGAGTGGGCGCTTCTGGGTCTCCATGAACGGCGAGATCTACAACCACGCCTCCCTTCGTGAACAGGCCCGGGCCAGGGGGATCGTCTTCAGGACCACCTGCGACACCGAGGTGGTGGCGGAGTTGGTCGCCGAGCTGGGTTTCCTGGGTGCACTCGAGCACTTCGAGGGCATGTTCGGGCTAGCGGTCTGGGACGCCCGTGACGAGGTGCTGTGGATCGCCAGGGACCGCATGGGAGAGAAGCCGCTCCACTACTGCACCCTGCCGGACAACACCTTCCTGTTCTCCAGCGAGCTCAAGGGCTTACTGGCCAACCCCCAGGTCCCGCGTGAGCTGGATCCGGAGGCCCTCGGGGCCTACCTGCTCTTCGAGTTCGTGCCTACCCCGCGCTGCATCTACCGGGGAATTCATCGCCTCGAGCCAGGCTGCTGGCTGCGCTTGGGCAGCCGCGGCCTCGAGCGTGGCCGCTACTGGAAGCAGCCTCTGCCCGAGGCTGGAGGTGGGCACCGGCGCTCTCTCGAGGCCTGGGCAGAGCTGCTGGCTCGCTCCTTCGAGGACTCCATCTCTACGCGTCGCGAGGCGGATGTCCCTGTGGGCGTTGTGCTTTCAGGCGGGCTCGACTCCACCGCGGTGCTGGCGTTGGCGGATCGGGGCCGGGGGGAGCCTTCCCACACCTTCACCGTGACCATGCCGGAGCAGCCCAGCTTCGACGAAGCGGATCCCGCCCGGCTCCTGGCGGAACACTACCGCACCGTGCACCGTGAGATCCCCCTGCGTGCATCGGACCTGCCCGGCATCCTGGACCGGATCGAGGCGGGGCTGGACGAGCCGCTGGCCGACTCGAGCCTGGTGGCCACCTGGTGGCTGTACCAGCACGTCCACGAGGCTGGCTTCAAGGCTGTGCTCAGTGGCGACGGTGGCGACGAGCTGCTGGGTGGCTACCCCACCTACCTCGCTCATCGTTGGGCCAACCTGGCTCGGCCAGCTGGCCGGCTGCTCGGCGCCCTGGCGTCCCGGCTGCCGGTGTCCCACGACAACGTGTCCTTGGACTACAAGCTGCGCCGCATGGCCGCGGGCTTGGACTGGCCCATCGCGCGGCGGAACCAGATCTGGATGGGGGCCTTCCTACCCGATGAGCTCCCGCCCGCCCTCGCCGGAGACCCCTGGCGGGAGGTGGACGCCCACGGGCTGCGTGTGGCTGGGCTCGCGCCGGAGTGCGCCGCCATGGCCCTGGACCAGCGGCTGTACATGGGGGACGGGGTGCTGGTGAAGGTGGACCGCGCATCCCAGGCCAACAGCGTCGAAGTGCGGACACCCTTCTTGAACCACGGCTTTGTCGAGCTGGCGGCGTCGGTCCCAGCGGGCTTCAAGCTCCGGGGGAGGACCACCAAGCGAGTCTGGCGCCAGGCAGTGCGACACATCCTGCCGACACAGCTGCTCGACCGGCCCAAGAAGGGCTTCGGCACTCCCGTGGGGCCTTGGCTCCGGGGTCCCCTCGCCTTCCTGTTGGACGACCTGGCCGCCCGGGTGGAGCCTTGGTTCACGCCCGAGGGGGTCCAGCGCCTGATCAGCGAGCACCGGTCCGGCACGGCGAATCATCGTCGCAGGCTCTGGTCCCTGGTCATCTTGGGCCGCTGGCTGCACGGCCCGTGGGGGCCCTAGCTGCGGGCACGGCCAGCGGCGGCCTGGGATCCCCGCACGTAGCGAGTGCTACGCCCCCGTCTGCTTGCCCACGAAGTAGGCGCGGGCGTCGGCGAAGGCGGCCAACGGAGTGCCCTCGCGCATGTCGAGCCAGACCAGGTAGTCGGAGGCCTCGGTGAGCACGTGGGCCGCCACGAGCTTGCCGGCGGGGACGAGGTCGAAGGCGTCGAGCACCGCGGCAGCGCCGACCACCTGATCGAGCTTCCCTTCGGCCCCGAACCGCGCGCGGTGGGCGCGCCAGAGGGCTCGCAGCACCTCGCGATCATCGAGCACGATGCAGTTGCTGACCGTGAGCGGGCCGAGGCCCTTGAGCTTGCGCTCGAGCAGGCTCTGGACCTTGTGGACCAGGGGAGGCTTGGGGGCGTCCGACTGCTCTGCTTTCAGCTCGCGGCGACGCTCCTCGGCCCGGCGCTCTTGGGCCTTGGCGACCTCGGTGGCCCTCCGGATGACGTCCTGCGCCGACTTGGGTCGCACCGCGCGCTGGGACAGGGCCTCGACACGGCTGAGGGGACGCCTGGGCTTGGGGGGAGCTGCAGGGGGCTGGGCCTCGGCGGTCGGCTTGGGCGGGCGTTGGGAGGGAGTGGGTGGGCCGGCCTTGGCCACGGCCGCGCGGGCGAGGGCCTTGGCCAGGGCGACGGGATCGGGCTCGGCCGGGGGCTGCTCTGCGATGGGCTCCGGGATCGCGGGCGTGGGCTCGGGCTCGACCGGGGCCACAGGCTGCGGCTCCACCGCAGCGGGGTCGGGCACGGGCTCGTAGAGGTCGGGAGGCGGTGCACCGGTGGCCACCGGCAGGCCACCGCTGGGGGTGGGGGGCGGCGGTGGGGGCGGCGGAGGTGTCGGCATCTCATCGGGTGGTGCGATGTCGGGATCGCCGCTGGTGATGTGGTGGGAACGTGCGGATCGCGAAGGCCCGATCAGCCGGCGAGCCGGTGCGCGCGGACCTTCCTCGGGGGAGGAGAAGTACGGATCCGTGAGCTCCAGCACCGGCGGGAATGCCGGCACGGAGGCGGACTCGTGCTCCTCGAGGGGAACCTCATCGATTCCAGCGTCGGATGCAGGTTGCTCGAAGAGGCTCGCGAGGGGGTCGAAGCCTTTGGGACGACGCGGCATGAGACGATCCGGGGGTGAGTGGTGTGCGAAGGCCGCGAGCGTGCTTGCGCGGCGCCGTTATTCTAGCCTCCATGAGCGAACACGCCACCTCGACCCCGTCCATGGCCATCGCCGCTGCCGAGCGCGACGGCTGCCTGCCCGTCCTGCTCGTGCGCCACGCCCGCACCGCCGACAACGCCGCCAGGGTGCTTGTAGGGCGCAGGGACGTCCCCCTGGACGAAGAGGGCACCCGTCAGGCGGAGCTGCTGCGCTCGGCCCTGGCCGAGCTGGCGCCCACACAGCTGTTCAGCAGCCCTTTGCAGCGAGCCCGGCAGACCCTCGATGGCCTCGGGCCCGTGACGGTGGATCCCCGCCTGGTAGAGGTAGACCACGGCCAGATCGAGGGGCTGCAGGAGCTGGAGTTCCGCCGCCGCTTCGCGGACTTCCTCGTGCGCTGGCGCCGCGATCCCGAGTGCACGGCCATCCCCGACGGCGAGAGCCTCGGTGACGCAGCGGCGCGCGTCGTTCCAGCCCTCGAGGTCATCGCGGGTCAGGCCGAGCCCCCCGCGCGGGTGGTGATCTGCAGCCACCAGCTGGTCATCGCCACGCTGCTGTGCCACTGCCAGGGGCTGCCGCTGGCGCGCTACCCCGACTTCACCTGCCGCAACACCGCCATCAACGTCCTGGGCTGGGACGGTGGCTGGCGGGTCTTGCTGACCGACTGGATCGGTCACCTGGACAGCTAGGCGGGCTCCTCGAGCTGTTCGATGAGCCCGCCGAGATCGCCGGCGTCGAACTCGTAGTGTTCCATGCAGAAGTTGCAGGTGAGCTCGGCACCCCCCTGCTCGGACAGCAGGGAGCGCAGCTCGTCGAGCCCCAGGCCCGCCAGGATGTCCAGGCTGCGCTCACGGCTGCAGCTGCACGCGAAGCGCAACGCGCGAGTCTCCAGCACCTCGAGGGGGAAGCCCCACAGCGTCCCTTCGAGGGCCGGGGCGAACAGCTCGGACAGCTCGGCATCGGCCAGGCCCGAGAAGAGCTCATGGAAGATCCCGCTGTCCTGGTCGGGGAGCTTCTCCACCAGCAAGCCCCGGGCCGCCGCGATGGCGCCCTCGCCATCCATCGCAGCCTGGATGCGCACGACACCAACGGACTGCTGGGAGCGGACCAGGTAGACCTGCAGCGCGCCCTGGAAGTCCGTCTCCTCGACGGGGGCCACGCCACGGTACAGCTCTTTGCTGGCGTTGTGCTTGATGACCATGATGGCGCCGGTGATGGGCCGGTCTCGCGGGATGGACGCAGGGGTGAAGCGACCGCGAGTGGCGCCGTCGGCGTGGACGTCGACCACCATGGCGAAGCGGGGGCTCTCGGCTTGGACCTGGAGCGTGATGCGCTCGTCGCCCTTGATGTAGGCGGACAACAGCTGCGCGGCCACGAGGCCCTCGGCGGCGACCTGGGCGGCGTGGCGGCGCAGGCCGTGGCGAGAGCACAGCTCCCGGGCGGCCTGTGTGGCTTCCACAGCCAGTACCCGCGCGCCACCTTCGTTGGTGATGCCTCGCAGGAAGGAGTCGCTTGTCATCGCTCGGTCCCTAGAGGCGCTCGAGGGCCTCGTCCATGCGGCCGAGGAAGTCGTCGGCGCCCACGAAGCCGGTGACCTTGAGGTCGTCCATGGTGGTGCCGTCGGGCAGCACGAAGACCACCGTGGGCAGGCCGACCACCTCATACTTGTCTTGCAGGGCCTTGACGGTCTCGTCCTTGGCGTCGGTGGCGTCGAGCATCACCGGGATGAAGGACTTCGAGCGCTCGATGACCCGCGGGTCCTGGTAGGTGATGTGCTCCAACTCCTGGCAGGCCGCGCACCACTCGGCGGTGAAGTCGATGACCAACGGCTTGTTCTCGGCCTTGGCCTGGGCCACCGCGGCGGCCTCGTCGTCCATCCACTCGATGTGGGGTCCCTGTGCTTCCACGCCTGCGGCACCGCTGGACAGCTGCAGTGGGGGCAGGATGAAGCCGTAGGTGGCCATCAGCGCCACCAACAGCCAGGCGCCAACGATGCCTGCGACCACCGAATAGAGCTTGTGGGCCTTGGTGATCTTGGGGCCCTCGCCGTCGTCGCTGGGCCAAGCGAAGACGGCGGTGGACAGCAGGACGGTGGCGGTGAGCAGGGCGGTGGCCCAGTCGGGCATGTGGGCCTTCACGAAGTAGATGGCCCCGAACAGCATGATGACGCCGAAGATGCGCTTGACGGACTCCATCCAGGCGCCCGGACGCAGCAGCACGCTCGAGAACAAGCCTGCGGCCAGGAAGAGCACGCCCATACCGAGGGAGAATGCGAGCATCAGGGAGACGCCCAGCAGGATCTCGCCCTCGCTGCCAACCAGCACCATCAGCGCGGCGATGACCGGGCCGGAGCAGGGGCCGGCCACGACGGCACCCACCATACCGACGATGAACGCGCCGCCGTAGCCCGCGCCGCCCATCTGGTTGAGCTTGGTGGTGATGCCCGACGGCATGGCCACGTCGAACAGGCCGAACATCGCCAGGCCCATGGCCGCGAAGAAGACACCGACGGCTCCGACGACCCAAACGTTCTGCATCCAGGCGCCGAAGAGGCCACCGGTGAGACCCGCGGTGGCTCCCAGGGCGGTGTAGACCAGGGCCAGGCCCGCCACGTAGGTGAGGGAGAGGGAGAAGGCCTTGAGCCGGCTGCCCGAGGCCCGCGCGCCGATGATCCCGATGGTGATGGGAATCATGGGCAGCACGCAGGGGGTCAGGCTGACCAGGAAGCCGGCACCAAAGACGAACAGAACCAGCCAGAACAGGCCCTTCTCGCGGACCTGGCTGAACTTGTCCGTGCCCGTGGTTGCGGCCGCGGGGCCGTCAGCGGTGGCGTCGGTGCTGGCCACGGTGGCGCCGCCCAGGGTGACCTCGACGGTGAACTCGGGGTACTGCGGCATCAGGCAGAGGTTTTCCTTGCAGGCCTGGAAGCCGACGGTGACCGGCACCGAGTGGGTGCCATCGGGACCCGAGAGGTCCATGGTGGCCAGGAAGTCACCGCCGATCTCCTGCCGCTCCATGCCGGTGGTGGGATCGGTGAAGGCGTGGGCGTTGGGGAAGTGCTGATCGCCGGCCTGGACCGGGGCGCCTTCGCCCAGCTCGATGAAGGTCATGGTCTTGTTGATGTGCCAGCCTTCGAGCTGGAAGAAGGCCACCCGCAGCTCGCCCGAGCCAGGCAGCACCTTCACGCCCACTGGAGCGTCCTGGGTCAGGGCGGGGCGCTCGCCGAACTCCGTCAGGTCCACCGCCGCGGCCGGAGCGTGGGCTTCGCTGCTGCCCTGGGTCACAGTGAGGGTCACGGGGATGCTGCGCTCGTTGGGCAGGAAGCAGATCTTGTGCTTGCAGCCCTGGTAGCGGACCTGGACTTCGACCTCCTGGTCGCCGACGTGGGCGTCCGCGGGGGCGCTCACGGGCACGGTGATGGTGAAGGTCTCGTGGTAGGACTCCCGCTTCTTGTCGGGGAACGCAGGATCGGGCTCGAGGGTGCCAATGGGGATGTCGAGCTGGCCCAGCTGGAAGATCCCCGGCTGGTCCATGCGCACTTCGATCATGTCCCGATAGAGATGGTGCTCGGCCGGGATCACCATCAGCACCGACAGGTCGGCGGAGCCGCCGGCGGGGACATCGATGTTGCCGATCTCGACGCGGAAGGGATCTTCGGCCTGGGTGGGCTGCTGGGCCAGGGCGAGCCCCGGGATGCAGAGCAGCAGGGCGAGCAGCAGAGACGTGATGGTGCGGGGCATGGGGTACCTGCGGACGGAGTGTTCGTGGCTCGCCATACAGCTAATCCGCAGAGCCGGTCGGTCAATCACAGCCCCCTTACACACGCGCGCGATGCTTGCTCCCGAGCATGGTGCGTGTGATGGGAGCTTCCCCCCGCCACCACGAGGAACCCATGCCTCTCCTCGACGGCCCCCTCCCCTCCCCCCTCCGCACCATCCACATCATGGGCATCTGCGGCACCGCCATGGGCTCCCTGGCGGCCATGTTGGTAGACGCCGGCTACGAGGTCACCGGCAGCGACGCCGGGGTGTACCCGCCCATGTCCGACGTGCTCGCTGGCCTGGGCATCCAGGTGATGGAGGGCTTCGAAGCCTCCAACCTGGATCACCGCCCCGATCTCGTGGTGGTGGGCAACGTGGTGCGTGCGGTCTACGGCGAGGCCCTGGCCCTGCTCGACAGCGATCTGGTCTACTGCTCCTTCCCCCAGCTGCTGGGTGCCATGTTCCTCGAGGACACCCGCTCGCTGGTGCTGGCGGGCACCCACGGCAAGACCACCACCACCGCCATCGCCACCTGGCTCCTCGAGTCCGCTGGCCGGTCCCCCGGCTACCTGGTGGGGGGAGTGGCTGCCAACCTGGACCGCACGGCTCGGGCCTGCGGAGCGTCCCCAGGCGTCCCCCGCCACTTCGTGATCGAGGGCGACGAGTACGACACAGCCTTCTTCGACAAGCAGCCCAAGTTCGTGCACTACCGGCCGCGCACCGCGGTGCTCACCAGCGTGGAGTTCGACCACGCCGACATCTACCGGGATCTCGACCACGTCAAGTCCGCCTTCCGCCGCTTCGTCGGCCTCGTCCCCGAGGACGGGGGCTGCCTGGTGGCGTTCTGGGACGAGCCCAACGTTCGGGATGTCTGCGCTGAGGCCCACTGCGAGCTGCGGCGCTACGGCCCTGGCTGTGCGTGGGATGGTCGCGTCGTCGATGTGGATCCCTCGGCGGGCACCATGCGCTTCGAGGTCCTCCACCAGGGTCGCCGGTACGGGATCTTCGAGTCCTGCATGGTGGGGGAGCACAACCTCTGGAACCAGGTGGGCGTCGTGGCCGCCCTGGACCGCGAGGGCCTCACGCCTGGACAAATGGCCGAAGGGTTCCGCAGCTTCCGCGGCATCAAGCGCCGTCAAGAGCTTCGAGGCGTTGTGGGCGGTGTGGCCGTGCTGGACGACTTCGCTCATCACCCCACCGCTGTGAAGCTCACCCTCGAGGCCCTGGCCTTGCGCTTCGCGGGCCGCCGTCTGTGGGGCGTCTTCGAGCCTCGCTCGAACACCAGCCGCCGCGCCTTCTTCCAGCAACAGTACGCCGGAGCGTTCGGCGCTGCGGATCAGGTGATCATCGCCGATCCGGGGCGGAAGGACGCGCTGCCCAGCGAGGAGTTGTTCAGCCCGGCGCAGCTGGTGGAGGACCTGCTGGCCGGAGGTGTCGAGGCCCTTCACGTACCTGAGCCCGACGAGATCGCCGCAGTGGTTGCCGCCAACGCTATGCCGGGCGACGTCGTGGCGGTGATGTCCAACGGCAGCTTCGGAGGCCTTCACGGCAAGCTGCTGGCTGCTCTCGGGGAGCGCTTCGGCAGCGAGGAAGGCCCATGATCGCTCCAGCGCTTGCGTCTCCCACGGCACCCCGGGTATCAAGCAGCATGATGCGTACTCCACTGCCCATGCTCCTGCTGCTGGCCGCCTGCGGGCCCGCCGAAGACCAACCCGCGGACGTGGTGATCGCCGTCGACAACTCGACCATCACCCTGTCCCTGCGCGACCCCACCCTCGACGCCGAGCCCACCGAGGGTGTCACATCGATGCGCATCGACGTGGTGGTCGACGGCTCTGTGCTCGAGTCACAGAGCTTCGACTATCCCGACGGCACTCCGGAGCTCGACGGCATCCAGGAGTACGGCGTGGTGCGCTTCGAGGTGGCTGGCACCGACGGCAGCAGCGTGCGGTCCTACGGTCGGAGCGCCGAGGTGGTCCTCGAGCCCGGTGAGGACCTCTGGATCCCCATCACGTTCCTGCCCGTCAACAGGGTCTTCGCCTTGAGCGAGAACATGGGGCAGCTGCGGAGCGACCACGACGCCATTCCGCTCCCGGACGGACGCATCCTGCTGCTTGGTGGCCACAACCCAACTCGCTCGTCCACCTACTCCGACATCGAGACCTACGACTTCTACGAGGGTGTGTTCTCGTCCCCAGGCGCCAGCACCGATGTGGGCATCGCCGGCACCCAGTGGGCTTGGACCAGCGAATCCCAGCTGCTGTTCTTCGGTGGCGACAACGCGGTCGAGGGCCCCCAGGGCGGCATCTGGATGTACGATCCCATCCA
>CAZHIK010000082.1:0-2614 GCA_964532635.1 uncultured Enterobacterales bacterium | reverse complement strand
GCCCGGGACAAACACTGCGGGGCCCAGTACATCGACAACTCCATCATCGTGCTGGGCGGCGTGGGCACCGACACCTCGGGCGACCTGCTGCGCTACTACACGGACGATGGCACCTGGAGCTCCACCCTGATCGGCTTCGAGAACGGCATGACCTCCGAGGACACGGTGGGCTGCGGCGTAGCCGATGGCGGCCGCATCTTCGTCCAGGGCACCAGCCAGGCCACCACGGGCATCCTCGATCCCTTCAGCGGCTCGGGCATCGGCGAGGGCTTCGAACCCATCGCGGCCTCCGCCGCGGGCACCTACGTCAGCGACGCCGTCATCTACCGCATCGAGCCCGATGTGTTCTGGCTCGGTGGTGGCATCGACATCGATGGCAACGTGGTCACCAGCGAAGGTCAGGAGTTCCGCATGGACTCCGCGGGGTTCGTCAGCGGCACGCCACTGGCCACACCGCGCCAGGGTGCCTCCTGGTCCGAATGGATCCAGGACGGCTGGATCGCGGTGGCCTGTGGCTACTCCGACGTGTCCAACCGCAACCCGGTCAACAAGGTGGAGCTGCTGTCCCCTGCCACCGGCGACAAGGGCCCCACGGTGGACCTGGACCGCTCGCGCCTGGGATGCCAGGTCAGCACCCTCCCCGATGGCTCGCTCCTGATCACCGGCGGCTTCGAGTCCGGCAGTGCCGAGCCCACAACCGCGGCGATCATGGTGCCCTACATCGACGACTAGGGGCTGAAGTACGGGCGGGGCGCCGAGGCGCCCCGCAGCTGACCGCTGATGGCTGAACGCTACTGAAGTCCCGCCTTGGCGAACCACGCGTCCATGACCTCTTCGAGGCTCGGCTCACCGGGCATCTCCTCGAGGTCGTATGCGACCGAGTAGATGGGCTTGTCGGGCTTGATGAGGTCGGCGAGCTCGATGGGGGTTCCGGAGACGACCATGTCACAGGGCACGTTCTCGATGGTGGCCTTCAGGTCGGCCTGCTGCTGGTCCGAGTAGCCCATGGCCGGGATCAGGGGGCCGAGGTCCGGGTACTTCTCGAAGGTCTCGGCCAACTCTCCCACGAAGTAGGGACGGGGATCGACGATCTCCGCACCCGCGCGGAGCGCCAGCAGGGTGCCAGCGCCGTAGGGCATGCCGCCGTGGGTGGTGGTGGGGCCGTCCTCGACTACCACGACCTTCTTGCCCTTCAGCACGGACTCCTCGTGGCCCATCAGGGTGAGCTTGGAGTCCACGCAGATGACCTTGGCGCCAGGGTTGAGCTCGGCGGCCAGGGCCTTCTCGGAGGCGATGTCCCCGGCCTTGGCGCTACGGCTCTTGGCGATGAGGATGACATCGGCCATGCGGACCTGGGCTTCCGAGGGGTAGTAGGTGCGGCTGTGACCGGGGCGGTGGGGATCCATCAGCACGACGTACATGTCGGGCTTGATGAAGCCGATGTCGTTGTTGCCGCCGTCCCAGAGGATGAGGTCGGACTCTTCCTCGGCAGCCTTCAGGATGGAGGGGTAGTCCACACCGGCGTAGACCACGCGCCCGCGCTTGATGTAGGGCTCGTACTCCTCGCGCTCTTCGATGGTGCACTCGTGGGTGACCAGATCCTCGTAGGCGGCGAAGCGCTGCACGGCCTGGGCGGCGAGGTCGCCGTAGGGCA
The DNA here is from genome assembly GCA_964532635.1 of uncultured Enterobacterales bacterium. Classification (GTDB taxonomy): domain Bacteria; phylum Myxococcota_A; class UBA796; order UBA796; family JAFGLY01; genus CALDOK01. The sequence goes on along the minus strand of CAZHIK010000082.1, from coordinate 960 downwards.
TGGGGTGGCGGATACCGACGGCCTTCAGGCCCCGCTTGTTGAGCAGGTCGATGAAGTAGCGGGTGGTCTGGGACTTGCCGCAGCCAGTGCGCACGGCGCCGATGCCGAGCACGGGCTTGGTGGAGGGGATCATGGTGCGCGCGCCGGGTAGCCAGAAGTCCGCGCCAACGGCGTTACAGCGGGCGGACAGCGACGCGATGTGGTCCCAGGAGACGTCGGAGTAGGAGAAAACGAAGGCCTGGACGCCTTCCTCGATGGCCAGGCGCTCGATGTCGTCCTCGGGTACGATGGGGATCCCGTTGGGGTAGCGGGGGCCCGCGAGCTCGGCCGGGAAGAATCGGTCGTCGATCCCCGGGATCTGCGTGGCGGTGAAGGCCACCACCTTGAGGTTGGGGTCGTCGCGGTACAGCGTGATGAAGTTGTGGAAGTCGCGGCCAGCCGCGCCAAGGATGGCGATACGCATGGGAATCTCCTGCAGGTTGCAGTGCAGTGGATTCGGCTCCGAACAAGTGCCGAGGGGCACCCCGGGCGCACCGAGGGGGTGGGCTGGATAATGGCCGGTCACGGCTCGCGCAATGGGTCTGGATCAGCCCTGGACGCGTCCGTGGTTCAACGCACATCCCCGCACCGCACAATGCACGATAGTCCCTCTGTCTCCGCCCTCATGGCCGTCCGCGACGGCGAGCGCTGGATCGGATCGGCGCTGGCCTCGGTGCTGTCCTGGGGCGAGCCCCTGCTCGAGCTGGTGGTGGTGGACGACGGCAGCCGGGACGGCACCCCTTCGCTGCTGGGTGAGCTCGCCAGCGGAGAGCCGAAGCTCCGGGTGCTCAGGCGCGCGGCCGAGGGGCTGGTTCCTGCCCTGAACGCCGGCCTGGCAGCCTGCCGGGGGCGCTGGGTCGCCAGGATGGACGCGGACGACATCGCCAGCCCCCAGCGCCTGAGGCGCCAGCTCCCTCTGCT